>PXEK01000044.1 GCA_003564735.1 Cryomorphaceae bacterium | reverse complement strand
CGGTCATATCCTTTTTTGTTTTGCCTAAAGTTCATCATGGGAATATCGGCATTGTCGTCTTCAATTCTTATGTTATGCTGCATAATGCCCGCACCAAGTATCACCATAAAGCCACTGTTAGGGTTGTCAATACCGGTTGAAAAAACTTGACCAACCTTGGCCTCTAAGGTAAAACCGCGCTGGTAAAAGAATATATCCGCCGGCAGTCCCGATAAACCTAAAGGAATTTCATCTTTATCTTGATAGGTTTCAATCATATCCGTTTCTCGAACATTACTACTGAAAATAAATGATGTTCCTATCCCGTAAAGGCGGTTTTTTTTG
This sequence comes from Cryomorphaceae bacterium, assembly GCA_003564735.1. GTDB lineage: Bacteria > Bacteroidota > Bacteroidia > Flavobacteriales_G > Salibacteraceae > Salibacter. Next base: position 19,534 of record PXEK01000044.1, on the reverse strand, counting down.
GTTTTATAAAATACGGAAAGACCCATGTTGGAGTTGACACCAAAACGAGCACTTAAGTCTCCGCCGGGAATTTGGAACGCGTAAGACATATCAATGAGCGGAGCATTAATAACTGAATCGGCTATACTGAATTGAGCCTTCACCGTAGCCAAATTACCCGCAAAAAAGAGAAGGAGTAGTAGTTTTTTCATATACGTTGCGAAGTTATGCATTTTACCGTTTGTGCCGTGATTGTGCATAACGAATGAATCACATTTTATGTTGTGTTATTCTTGCAGACCCTTTGTTCCGCTTACCTTTGTTGATTAATAATGAAACTATGATTGTTACTATTGAAGTGAGTATGTACCCTCTTTCTCGTGATTATATTCCGGTAATTGATAAATTCCTTAGTGAAATACGGAATTATAAAGACCTAAGTATTTCGACAAATCCGTCAAGTACGCGAATTCAGGGTGAGTTTGAAGAGACAACAAAGGCCGTGAATAGCTGCATTAAATCCATTTATGAAGATTTTTTCGATAAGGTTGCCGTCGTCATGAAGGTGCTGAACAGTGATATTAAGGAAACGAAATGGGATGACCGTTGATTGGCATGCCGTGTTGGATTCCGTTACCCTGATTGAGTCGGTAGCCGTTTTTGCAGGACTTTTTTACTTAATACTCGTTGTATTCGAAAGTATTTGGTGCTGGTTTTTTTCGCTGATTAGTGTGACGTTGTACTTCTTGATTTTTGCCGAAAACCAACTTTGGGCTGAGGTGGTTTTACAGGTGTATTATTTTGGTACTACCGTTTACGGTTTCTACAAATGGAAATATGGAGGTGACAATGACAATAATCCCGCACCTATTATGCGGGCAGGGGTAAGGAGAAATTTAATTTTTGGAGGCATTATTCTAACCGGAACTGTTGGCGGAGGTTTTTTATTGGACTATTTCACCTTAGAGTTGTTCCCGTATTTGGATTCGTTTACTACTGTTGGAGCATTAGTTACAACTTGGATGGTTACACAAAAGTATTTGGAAAATTGGCTGTATTGGATTGTTGTTAACACGGCGGGCGTTGTGCTTATGTACAAATCCGAATTGTATTTAACCGCTCTTTTGTTTTTGGTTTATCTGATTATTGTCGTTTTCGGTTTCTTGAATTGGATAAAGCTGTACCGCGGGCAAAAAGCTGCAAAGGAGAAGTTATAAGGTGTAAAATGTATAGGAGTAATGTATGGTATTGTTTAATCAAAGTGTAATTTTCTGCGATGTGTTTCCTCTGGTCGTTTTTAAAACGTGAGACATGGTTTTCAGGATATGATTTAATAAGAATTTTTCAACACCGGAACCTCCACTATTTGCCGGAGAGGAGAATTTTGAACAAAAAAAAGCTCTCAAAATTGAGAGCTTGTAGTAAAAATATATGATGTTAAGGCTTTAGAAACTCCAAAGGTCATGTTCAAAGTTGAAAATAGTTCTCTCAATTTCTTCTGCTTCTAATAAAGCGTCCATAGGGGAGAGGTAATCTTCCAATTTTCTGTCATATACATTTGACTCTTTCACGACACGTGATGCGAACATCCGCTTCCAAAATAAATCGTCATATGTCATTCTATGTACATCATTTTGACGATTGAAGACCTCGTTCTCTGCAAAAACGAAGCGAGCCTCGGGAAAATAAATCCAAAATTCCTCTTGGTATCCCTCAACTTCACCGTCGGCATCGATTTTTGGAACAATTGGGGCAATTCCCAAAATTCTAAATTCGAGAACTGACCGCTCATTATCAAAGAAAACCTCTTCCTTAATTTTGAATTTCGTAATTTCAGATAACGGGATTTCATTTTCCACCTCAGTATCTATGGTATTACCTTGTTCATCTATATCTGCAAATGTAGATTTATATACGAAAACCTCTCCTACTTCTTCAGGCGTCATAGGTACTTGGAACATATCGTTTTCTGTACCATCTACTGATGCTGCGTAGGGCTGTAAACTTCCTTCTTCCATAATAGCATCCATTATGATTTGAACAAAGTTCTTTCGGCCTTGTGTGGGCTTTTTAGGGTAATAGAAAACCTGGTTCATTTTCTCCTCCATATCTACAATTCGCCAAGTTCGCTTTAGCCACATAACGTCAGCTTCACGTAACTTCACGTAGGGTATCGGCTTGCGGTTTGCATTGTTTTTGGATTTGGAATATACACCGTCCAGTGGTGCTTCCGATGGGTCTAAAACCTGCGCTGTAGTTTCTCCTGTCCAAAGGGAAACACTGAGGAGAGCGAGGAAAATGAATTTTAGTTTTGTCATAATTGAGGTATTTAAATAGTCCTATGGCTAATCGCCAGAACTATAGTTATCTTACATCCAGAACTATTGGCGATAGACTTTTGCGTTGGCCATCCGGACCAACAGCCCAAATGTTTCGAACTTGCATTTGATCACCTCGCGCCAAGTTACCTAGTAAACTTTTTTGTTGAGATGTAAGTTTATTGCTGTTTGAAGTTAAATTGGTGATACGACCACCTTTGTTCACGTTAATTGTAAACTCAACAACATTGTATTTTACACCTTCAAAGTCGAAATCCTGGAGTATGGCTTTGACATCGGTTTGTTGTTTTAGAGCACCGCTTGGAACTGCCCCTGAGCCGGTTTGACCGGCAAAGAATGGTTCGGGTTTTGGTATGTTCTTTACCCTAAATTCGAACGGCTCACCCATTTGTCTTGTACCATCTTCAGTTTCAACGGATACGGAAACCTTACAAATTGCACCTTTACCCGGTTTTAGTTCATATTGCCCGGGACCTTTTTGGGTCAGTGTTCCGTTGGTCGTAGTTGCTTTAACCTTAGAAGCTGAAAATCCTGCCACTGATACATCAATGGGGTTATCTAAGCCTCTGTAAACCACGTTCATCTTAGTTGGGGAAACAACTGTAGACGGTTTAGCTGCAATAAAACTGTGACTAAACGGATAACTTATGAAGTCTTCTGCTCCACCGCCCGGTTTTCTTAAACGAATTACGCCGCCCCATTCTACTTCGCCTTCTGAAGCGACTTTGTAACCATACTTAGCCACGCCGTTTTCTACTCGAACCCGATCGGTGTCTTCCATTGGGTTGATTACCTCCATTTTTCCATCAGCGGTATCCACACCCGATCCAACAATCATTTGCGGTTGTTCTGTGGTGCTGTAAGCAGCCACAATCACATCAGCCTTAAATGAATCTCCAATTACAACGTAGTTTGAGTTTGGAATTACCTTTACGGCAATTTCGTCAAACTTAAAATCTTGAGCGCTGATATTCATCATAAGCAGTGTAAGGGCATCGGCTTGAGCCTTTTTAATGTCCGCTTGCAGACGCGTTAGATTTGTAATAACGGCCGCCAAAGGAACATGATAAAAATTACCGGCTTCCCATGACTGCGTTTCACCGCTTCGGGAAACCTGCACATCATCAAACGTTATACCCGCATCAAAGTCTCCTCGCGATCTTGCGGGTATTTCATTTGTCGCTGTTTCTATAAAATTTTGAATTTTTTCTCTGAGTTCGATCGCCGACATAGGAACATCTTTTGGGCTAGCCGCATCGGAACCAATTAAAATTCTTGTTGCACCATCGTAGCTATCTTTAGCTTCTGCCAGGCCCAAGTCCCAAACTTCCGCTTCAGGAATGCCTTCTGCTGTTTGTTTGGCGATATAACGCTCGATGGCGTCATCATTATCTTTACCACCCATTTCGGTTCGGGCGATGATCGCTTTCTTGAGGTATTCGATGTGGTCGATAGTCGCCAAAGCCGAATTTGTCACATTTTCAGCCCGCTGAAGCCAAGGCCCCACTTTTTCGGGATCCATTTGATTTTGCTTCTGGAACTCGTTCATGGTTCTGTCATTCTGCGCAGAAAATGCCGAATTAGTTTTCTCCATTGCACCGTTAATTACCACGAATGCCGTTAAAACCTCTTTAGACACGTTCATTGCAAGAAGGGCGAGAAGAACGAGGTACATCATACCAATCATCTTCTGCCTCGGGGTTTCTTTTCCACCTGCCATATTATACTATATAATTGTGTTAATAGATTGGTTTTAGTTCTTACGCCTGCTTGTTAAAATTCATAGCAGAAAGCATATTTCCATACACTGTATTCAAGGATTCCAGGTTAGCTGATAATTCTGCCATGTTATCCTTGTATTTTTCAGTGTCACCTGCAGAAGCTTGTAGATTAGTTACGAGTTGGTTCATACTTTCTTGCAGTCTGCCCGATGACTCATTGTATTGCGACGAGCTCTCTATTTGAAGTTCGTAAGCACTGTTTAAAGCGTTGAGGTTTTCATTCACTTTTTTCAGGTTTTCGCTGTAAGAGGCGCTATCTTCGTTTGATACAGATAAACCGGTTAATGCTTCTGCTGCGCTGTGATATGATTCTGAAAGCTCACCAACTCGTGAAGAAGCACTCTTTACATTGTCAACAAAATCATTGGTAGCGCCCGCCGCATCACCCAAACTATTCATATTGCCCGCAGTTTCTGAAAGTCGTGTCATTCCTTGGCCTAAACTTTCTATAAGTTCGGGACCGATTTTAGCGGACTCAAGCATTTGGTCGAGTTCTTGAGTGGCTGAGAGACCACCGCCACCACCTCGGCTATGTGAGGCAGGTTCGCCGTCATAATCCTCGGCTAACTCAGGATATACCAGTGACCAATCGGGGTCTTCGTGTAGTGGTTCAAAAGCAGAGAAAGCAAAGATTATTGTTTCTGTTCCCAGCCCCACAATAAGCATGATATCTGAACCCGGGTAGTGTTGAAGCTTGAATAATGCTCCTAAAATTACTACTGCACCACCCAAACCATAAAGTTTGGCCATAAACTTCTTCCAACTTTTACTTCCGGGTTTGAATCCTTTTACTTCTTTACTGCTCATTTGTTACTACTATTTACTGGTTAATAATTAAATTATGGTTTCTATGTTAACTGTTAAATATGGTCATTATAAACGGTCTCCTTTTGCTCTGCCTAAATAAGTCATTACATTTCTAAAACCGATGTAACTTTTTGCTGTATCTTGATATTCGTAAGTTCTTGATCCTGTTTGAATATAGTACCCTACATCTTTCCAAGACCCGCCACGGACTACTTTTCTCTTAAAAACAGGGAGTTCGTTATCTTCCGCTTCATATTGGTAATCTGTATTCAAATCATGAGCAAAGCTATATGCCGATTCATCATAGGCATTACTCGTCCACTCGGATACATTTCCGGACATGCAATATAGTCCGTAATCATTTGGAGAGTAGGATGCTGCCGGAACAGTATGGAAACCACCGTCGTCAACATAATTACCTCTCAATGGTTTGAAATTGGCAAGGAAACATCCTTTGTCATTTCGAATGTAAGGGCCGCCCCACGGATATGATGATAAATCTAAACCTCCTCTCGATGCATATTCCCATTCAGTTTCACTGGGTAATCTGAAATCTTGCACCATCGGAACATCGGCCATTCTTAAAAACTTATTAAATAACTGCGATCTCCAATGGCCAAAGGCAGTAGCCTGTTGCCAAGTTACGCCAACAACGGGATAATCGTCATAAGCCGGATGCCAAAAATAAGTATTTGTCATGGGCTCATTGAATGAATAAGAGAAATCAGCTACCCAACATAGTGTATCGGGATAAACTTCAACTCTGTCTCTTTCAATGAAACTGGTTCGGTCAAGCCCTTCAGGTTCGCCGTACTGATGCCTAGATCTACCTTTCGCTGCGGCTTTTTTATAATTTATCCACGTATATTCGTATATAAGTCGTCTCGTATCAATTCGTTTTAATCCGTGAATTCGTTCTGCCGGAGGATAGAAAAGGGGCTCAAGTGCGTCTTGAACATCTTCATCGGGGTCATTCCATGGAATTTTAGCTCTCCAATTCAAATTTGGAATATCCAATTCCCGCCCGTATTCGTCTTCCATGATCATGTATTCTTCCTCGTCGATATCAGCGAGTAGAGTTAATGCCATTGAATCGCGAACCCAATGAACGAATTGTCGGTATTCATTGTTTGTGATTTCCGTATCGTCCATGTAAAAAGCTTGAACAGAAACTGTTTTAGCTTTTGTAACATGGGCATAAGGTACGTCTTGGTCGTTGCCGCCCATTGTAAAGCTACCCATAGGTATATATACGGTTCCAAAAGGATCAATGTCATACCACGCGGGCCTGTCCAAAACGCCGGTAAGTTGTCCCGTTTCACGGGGACCGCACGCAATGGCTATAATTGCGAGTGTCAGAAAAAATAATATTCGTCTCATGCTGTGTGTTTTTTCAAAAAAGAATTCACAAATGTAATGTTGATAACTGAACCACCAAATGTGTAAACGTAATTTTTTTCTTTTTATTTTGGAGTTCTTACAAGAATCTTACAGAGCGATGTCGTTGGAACTTCGGTTTACGAACAATGTTGAAGCAATAGTTCAGCATAATTTCGTGTGAGCCCGAGGAGTGCGCTCTTAGGGAACTCGTGGTTACATCATAGGCGTAACCAAATCTCAACATACCTCCCGTGATGCTTTCGCCGGGCATTTGGAAATTAAAACCTGCCATTGGCCCAATGGCATCTTGAAGTCTGTAGTTTAATCCACCCCAAAATTGCTTACGCCACTCAATCATACCCCCTAAATCAAAACTCATAGATGCGCCGTCCGTTCTAACAAACAAATTTGGTTTGAGAGTCCAGTCTGCAGTGAGTTCCTTTTCATAACCGGCCATAATGAAGTAGTGACGAGCTAAACCATAGTTGAGGTTTGCGGGATTGTTAATTGCATTTGTGGTTTGTTCACTCAAAACGGTTGCGGGTAAGTGTGTCATACTAATACCTACATAGAAATCTTTTGTTTGATAATAAAGGCCAAAGTCCATGTCAAAAACGATGTCTGAAGCGCCATTATCCGGGATGAAAAAATCGTCTTCAACGCCTTCAACCGCGTTCCAGTTACTTCCAATACTTTTTTGAAGCATACCTAAACTAAAACCGCCACTCAACATACCGGGACCTACTTGTCTGCGATATGCGTAAGAAACCTTTAACGTATTTGTGGTTTCCTGACCGAGTTGATCAGAGATGAATACCAAACCTACTCCATGATTCTGATTTAACCACGGATCTTTGAAGGCTGCATGACCTGTAAACATAAATGATTGTGGAGCTCCCTCGAAGCCCGCCCATTGTTGTCTGCCAAATAATGTTGCACAAATGGCATCATTGTGGCCGGCGGCAGCAGGGTTGGGAAAAAGCCTGTTGAAGTAATTCTGAGTGAATTGAGCATCTTGCTGACCTATTAAAGGTGCTGATAATAAGAGAACTAAACTAAAAAGTAGTGTTTTCTTCATGTCGATTTTTTTATGTTTTTGAGAACCACGCTCGTTTCAAAGCGCTAAAATACTGAAACTTTTTTAATCTGAAAAAAAAAATATGCGTTGTGTGAAAAAAAATATGCGATTCAACTCTTTATTGCCGGACTAACCACTCTTCATTTTTTCGTATATTTTCATATATATATAAGGTGTAGTTTCTTTACACGCTTCCATATAGTCTTCATAGCTACAAGGAACCAACTCATGGCGCTTGAAACGATTTGCTTTTTTTCCGGGATAAGGTACATTCATCCACCATCTGTCGGTTTTTATGCTCTTTAAAAACTCAATGTTTTTAACCCCTCCATCAATAGCTACATTATAACGAAGATAATCTTTTGATTTTAATGTGGGTATATCGCCTTTTCTTGAATTCACGCCGTCAAGGAAATGCCACACCAGCTGAGCGACGAGTTGCGCCGTCACTCCCACGTTATCATATTCCGGATTATAGTCGTAAAAACCAATAGACGTCAATTTTTCGCTTATCCCCGCGTAACGGGCTATCCTGCAACATTCGTCGCTCGTTAAGCCATTGGGTGTTTTAAGTGCGTTACCCGGTGCATCAGAGGCCTTAACGGCAGTAAGGTCAAAGCTCACAATGTCTGTATTTCTCAAAAGTGGTTCGGCTTTTTCGGGGTTGGCTCTGAACTCACCCAATCGCAGTCGGTCAAAGTAGAGTTGTTCCATTAAGTCTACCTCGTCTTGTGTCACAAAGTAGTTCTGCTGACCCACATTTGTGTAGTGGAAAAGGTAGTTGGGTTGGTGCAGCAGTATTTTACTTAAAAAATTTGAGGAGTTTACCGGCTCATCACTTGAGTCACCCATATCCGGTTTAGCGTCTATGGTAACTAAGTTTACTACTTGTTCAAGGTTTTCGTAGGCCAGGTAGTTGGCGTAAGTGAGGTCTTGAGAACCACCGAGGATGATAGGAATGCAATTTCGCTTTACCAAAAATGAAATTACACCACTAAGCGCGTGGTAAGTGTCATTTAGCTCTTCGCCCTGAAAAATATTGCCCATATCAATTAAGGGCAATTGAAAAGTATTGGGGCGGGTAAGCTTATAGAAAAATGAACGCACGTAATCAGGAGCCAATGCACAACCTTTATTACCTGCCGAGGCACGATCTTCATTTACCCCCAACAGCACCACTTGTACCTCTTCCGTTATTTTTGGGGTGTGGCTTTTGGTGTGCTTCTCAATATGACTGCCCAATTGGCCGGGGCTATAGTTATTTAAGCTGCTGACAACCGGTTGAAAATAAAACTCAATGTCCATTTACTTTTTCTTTTTGGCCGTGGATTTTTTGGTTTTTTTGGTGGCTGTCTTTTTGGTTCGAGTTTTTCTTTTTGCAGGACCTTGTTCAATAATTTCCTTGCATTGCTCGAGTGTTAAATCCTCAGGGCTTACGTCTTTCGGAATTTTGAAGTTCTTTTTCTTATACTTAATGTATGGTCCGTAGCGCCCTTTTAAAACTTCTAAGTCAGGCTCTTCTTCAAAGGTCTTTATTTTGCTTTGACGTATTTGTTCCAACTTTTCTTCAATGAGTTGAACGGCTCTTTCTTCCGTTACTGAAAGCGGGTCGTCTCCCTCGTCTTTCTTCAAGCTCACAAATGTGTTTTTATATTTTACATAGGGGCCAAACCTTCCTACGTTAGCCGTTATTTTTTCACCTTTAAAACTCCCCACTTCACGAGGTAATTTAAATAAGACAAGTGCTTCGTCCAAGGTTACACTTTGAATACTTTGATTTTTTTGAAGAGAGGCAAAAGTCGGTTTTTCCTCTGATTCAGTTTCCCCTTTTTGCACCATCGGACCAAATCGCCCTATTCGGGCGTATATCGGCTTGCCGCTTTTGGGGTCGTCCCCCAAGTATCGCTCACCCTTAGCGCGTTCGGCATTTTCCATGGTATCTTCCACATTGGGGTGAAAATCTGAATAAAAGCGATCAATCATCTCGCTCCACTCCACCTTGCCCTCGGCAATTTCATCGAATTGTTTCTCTACATCTGCCGTGAAGTTGTAATCGAGAATTTTATCAAAATTCTCGATTAAAAAGTCATTCACCACAATACCTATATCTGTGGGGAACATCTTTTTCTTCTCTGCCCCCGTGATTTCAGATTTTGTTTTTTCTTCAACAGCCCCTTTTTTCAAAGTAAGTTGTGTGTAATTTCTTTTTTGTCCGTCGCGGTCTTCCTTCACCACATACCCTCTTTTTTGAACGGTAGAAATGGTAGGCGCATAGGTACTGGGTCTTCCAATGCCCAACTGTTCCAGTTTTTTTACGAGTGAGGCCTCGGTATAGCGAGGGGCATGATGAGTGAAGCGCTGTGTAGCTTCAATGACTTTGACCTGCAGCGTTTGGTTTTTCTTAACGGGCGGGAGCAAGCCCGAAGCTTTTTCTTCAACATTGTCATCATCGTCGGTTGACTCGACATAAACCTTGAGGAAACCGTCAAATTTGATCACTTCACCTTTAGCTACAAACTGCTCATCACTTTTATTTGTGGAAATGGTGATAGTGGTTCGTTCTAATTCGGCATCTGCCATTTGAGTGGCCAGTGTTCTTTTCCAAATCAAGTCGTACAAACGCTGCTCTTGGTTGGTGTTGCCGGCTTCAGATAATTTTAAATCGGTGGGGCGTATGGCTTCGTGAGCTTCCTGCGCGCCTTTACTTTTTCCCGAGTAGCGACGGTTTTTAAGATATTTATCTCCAAACATTTCGGGGATAATATCCTTCGTGGCATTAATGGCAGTATTCGAGAGGTTCTTAGAATCGGTACGCATGTAGGTGATTCTACCGGCCTCATAAAGTTTTTGTGCTACAGACATGGTTTGTGCAACCGAGAACCCCAGTTTCCTAGAGGCTTCTTGCTGGAGAGTGGAGGTGGTAAAAGGAGCGGCAGGGGTTCTTTTACCGGGCTTTTTTTCTAAGTTGGAGATGGTGAAATCAGCGTCTTTACATTTTTCTAAAAATGCTTTTGCCTCCTCAACGGTTTTGAACTTTGTTTTTAGGTCTGCTTTTAAATCGGTCCCGTCTACATCAAACACGGCCGAAACCTTGAAAGAGCTTTCGGGGGTGAAATTTTCTATTTCTCTTTCACGCTCAACAATGAGTCGCACGGTTACAGATTGCACTCGGCCCGCACTTAACGAAGGTTTTACCTTTTTCCATAAAACGGGTGAAAGTTCAAACCCTACCAATCTATCCAGCACCCGCCGGGCTTGTTGGGCGTTTACCAGGTTTTGGTTGATGTTGCGCGGGTTTTCAATGGCTCCCGTAATGGCGGGTTTCGTAATCTCATTAAAAACAATGCGTTTCGTTTGGTCTGCTTTCAAACCCAAAACATCGTATAAATGCCACGAAATAGCTTCTCCTTCGCGATCCTCATCCGTTGCCAGCCAAACGGTATCTGATTTTTTCACCAGTGATTTTAATTCTTTGACAAGTTTTTTCTTGTCTTCCAATACAATGTATTCGGGCTTAAAATTATTCTCAACATCTACGGCTAACCCTTTCTTGGCCAAATCGCGAACGTGGCCGTAACTGGATTTCACCTTAAAGTCTTTACCTAAAAATCCTTCAATGGTTTTTGCTTTGGCGGGGGACTCAACTATAACTAAATTCATGTACTTAAATTAATATTCCGTTGAAAAGACGATTTTAAAAACGGAATTTGCAAAGTAAAGAAAACATTTTCTCTCCTCAACTTTACTCTTTCGTTTTTTTGCTTTTATGTTTTTTTTCGGTCAGAACCATCAACGATTGTTCGGCTTTCAAGGTTCATCGGGCTTTCAAGTAGTGAGCCTGATTCAACAACAGCCACTTTGAGACGAATCCGAAAGTATAGAATAATTTCAGTCGGTTAAGCTCCAACCCAACGCCGGCCTTGATGTAAAGGATAAGCATTATTGATTGTGGTAAGTTTACTTACTGCATTAATATTGTGTGCTTTGAGATGCTGTCCTCCGCGATTACACTTGTTACTTGAGTTTCCTGCCGGCCTGTAGGTTCTGACCAAAATAACAAACCCGGGCAATGTGTTATGTCGATTTGGCAGACCGCTAAATTTATTACTTTTGCCAACTGTTTTGGAGGCGGTGCGTTGGATAACTTAAAGTTGATGAATAATGGAAGGATTGCACACGGGAAATAAAGTTTTAGACGAAGAGCGCCAAGGTGAGGCCACTATAATAGAGGATAAAGGCAACTTAATTGAAGGAAAACGATTGTATTTGGAAAGTTACGGCTGCCAAATGAATTTTAGCGATAGCGAGGTAGTAGCGGGTATTTTGATGAAAAACGGTTATAAAACGGTTCCCCAAGATTCCCAAGCTGATCTTATTTTGCTCAATACATGTTCAATACGTGAAAATGCTGAGCAGCGTGTTCGCAAAAGATTACAGGCGTTTAAAAGTGCTAAAAAGGAACGCCCGGGACTTATTGTGGGGGTGTTGGGCTGCATGGCTGAGCGATTGAAGAAAAAGCTTTTGGAAGAGGAAAAGTTAGTTGACTTAGTTGTGGGGCCCGATGCATATCGGGAGTTACCTTCGTTAATTGAAGAGGTACATCAAGGCCACAAAGCTGTAAATGTTTTACTTTCTCGCGAAGAAACTTACGCTGATATTTCTCCCGTGAGGTTGGATAAAAACGGGGTAAGCGCCTTTATTTCCATCATGCGCGGATGTGATAATATGTGTTCATTTTGCGTGGTTCCTTTTACGCGAGGTCGCGAGCGCAGCAGGGACCCCGAATCTATAGTAAAAGAGGCAGAGGAATTGTATGCCAACGGCTACCGTGAGGTGACTTTGTTGGGTCAAAATGTGGATAGCTACAAGTGGAACATGACTTCGAAAGGCAGGGTAAAAGATGAATCAAAACCCACCGTGAATTTTGCGCAATTGCTCGATAGGGTTGCCCAAGTGGCTCCCGATTTGCGTATACGCTTTTCTACCTCGCACCCTAAAGATATGACAGATGATGTTTTGCACACCATTGCAAAGTACGAAAATATTTGCAACTATATTCATTTGCCCGTTCAATCGGGAAATACAGAAATGCTCAAGCGAATGAACAGGGGCTATAGTCGCGAGTGGTATATGAACCGTATAGAGGCTATTTGGAGAATTATTCCCGATTGTGCCATATCAACAGATATCATTGTTGGCTTTTGCGGCGAAACCGAGCAGGAGCATGAAGATACGTTGAGTTTGATGCGCAAGGTGGAATACGATTTCGCTTACATGTTCAACTACAGCGAAAGGCCCCGAACACTTGCCGAAAGAAAATTTGAAGATGATGTGCCTACTGAGGTAAAAAAGCGACGCTTGCGCGAGGTAATCGACTTACAGCAGGAACATTCATTGAAAAGCAATAAAAAACAAGTGGGTAAAACGTTTGAGGTTTTGATTGAAGGATTCTCAAAAAAATCAGATCAAGAGTTGTGCGGCAGAAACTCTCAAAATACCATGATTGTATTCCCTAAAGAAAATTACAAAAAAGGTCAATACGTTCATGTAGAGGTTACTGATTGCACTTCGGCTACGCTGTTGGGACACGCTGTTTCAAAGGAGCCGGTTGAGGTGGTTTAAGGTGGTTGACTTCCTGAGGGTTTTCAACGGCTCTGAGAGAAATAAGAATATGCGCTTCGCTTGTTTTTAGACAAAAAAGGGATTTGGAAAAACTCGAATAAACGTTACATTAAGAGATATATAAAATGATGCAGCTTCAAACTGCCAAGCAACGATACGGTATTATTGGGAATAGTTTTGGCCTTAACAGGGCTATTGAAACCTGTTTACAGGTTGCTCCTACCGAATTATCCGTTCTTATTACCGGTGAAAGTGGAGTGGGTAAGGAGTCGCTGCCTAAAATCATACACGCGGGCAGTGCGCGAAAACACAATAAATATATTGCCGTGAACTGTGGAGCTATACCGGCCGGTACGATGGACTCAGAACTTTTTGGTCACGTTAAAGGCGCTTTTACCGGTGCCCAAAGCGAAAGAAAAGGATATTTTGAAGAGGCCGACGGCGGTACGCTTTTTTTAGATGAGGTGGCAGAGATGCCGTTAGAAACTCAGGTGAAACTCCTGCGTGTACTTGAGGCCGGCGAATTTATCAAAGTAGGCAGTTCAAAGGTGCAAAAAACCCATGTTCGCATCATTGCGGCTACCAACGTGAATGTGGTGGAGGCCATCAAGAAGAATAAATTTAGAGAGGATTTATTCTACAGGCTCAATACGGTTCCCGTTACTCTGCCGCCCTTGCGCGAGAGACGAGAGGATATTCATTTGATTTTTAGAAAATTCGCCTCTGATTTTGCCGATAAGTTTAAGATGCCCGCTATACGATTGACCGATGATGCCGCCGAATTGTTAGAGGAATACAATTGGCCGGGAAACATCAGGCAGTTAAAAAATATTACAGAGCAGCTCAGTATTTTGGAACAAACCAGAATGGTAACTAAGGATGTTTTACTCTCTTACCTTCCCGAATATGGAGAGGGAGGCGTTCCGGCTCTTGCAGATGCTAAAGACAGTGACGTATCTTGGTACAAGGAGCGCGAAATGTTGTACAACTTTATTTTTGAGTTGCGCAATGAATTGGATAATTTAAAAACGGTGGTGAGGAACTTTTTGAATCGCGATGGTGAATTAACCGGAGAAACGCCCTCAACAGGAGATGAGTTTTACTCGTCTGATCTATCAGATGGGCAAAGTGTTCGCAAGTTTCTTTCGTTGCCTGCCGCATCGGGGGACTCTGTCCGGAAAGAACGCACAAGGCACGAGGCTTTGAAAGCAGAAATAGCGGCAGATGATGATTATCAAAACGAGGAGATTGAGGAAACATTAAATCTGGAGCAACACGAGCGCAAGCTGATTGAAAAAGCGCTGGAAAAGCACAACAACAAACGAAAAACAGCCGCCAGGGAGTTGGGTGTTTCTGAGCGCACGCTCTACAGAAAAATTAAAGAGTACGACCTATAAAATATTGCTTAGCTTTGAGCCGTTTTATCGGGGTTCACTTCAAACTTTTGATGATCATTATACCGGTCAGAGCAGCAATGAGGGTATTGAAAAGAAGAGCGTGAAACCCTTGTTAGCAAAAAGACCGGATGCCAAGCGAATCAAAAAGTAAAATGAGAAGTTGTAAAAAAATATTGGGGAGTTTTTTAGTGTTGGTTTTCATTTTGAACATCACGGGCTGCTCGGTGAGCTATTCTTTTACCGGAATAAGCACAGATGCCGAAACGGTAACCATTGATTTTTTCAAAAGTAGAGCGCCTTTGGCTCCGCCCACTTACAGTCAGGATTTTACTGAGGCGTTGAAAGATATTTTTATCCAGCAAACCAGTATTGATTTGGTTTCATCGGGAGGTGATTTGCATTTTGAAGGTGAAATTACCGGATATGAAAATAGGCCTGCGGGTGTGGGCGGAGACCAGCAAGCTGCTCTTAACCGATTAACCATCACGGTTAAGGTTAAGTTTACTAATTTCCTCAATGAAGAAGATAACTTTGAACAGTCGTTTTCCAAGTTTGAGGATTACTCCGCCACCGAGTCTTTAAAACAGGTAGAGGATAGACTCGTTGAAGAAATCAATACTCAATTGACACAGGATATACTTCAAAAAGCAATCGGGAACTGGTAATATGAACGCACAAGAGTTAAATAACCTGATTAAAAACCCCGAACTGCTCGGGAGTATCGATACCGATACCTTGCGTAGCGTTTGTGAAAAGTACCCGTATTTTCAAGTACTACAGTTGTTGTTGTGTAAAAAATTACATGACGAAAGTGATTTTGAAAGTCCGAGACAATTGCGCAGAGCGGCAGTTTGTGTACCCTCGGGCAGGAGACTTTATAAATTACTTTATGAAGAAAAGCTGCGCGAGTTGATTGAAGAAAATTTACGGGAGCTTGAATTTTATTCAGAACCGGATCAACCTGATGAAGCATCCTTTGATACGCCAATCCCGATGAAGTCTCTGCAAAAGCCTCATCAAGTAGCCACTCAAGATGAATCGGCGGTAAAAGCTGATGTTGACAAACCGAACGATAAAGCAGAAAGTGAAACCGACTCTACAGGCGATGGTGAAAACTTGGCGGCGCAACTCGAAACCGAAATATTGAAACACGCCGCGCAATCAGCTTATTATTTGAGAACAGAGTCGGGTAAAGCCCCCGATAAAGTGACCCCAAAGGGTGAGGAAAAAGAAATCGCAAAGCCGAAGAAAGAGGCTCCGGTAAGAAGTTCGCAAAAGTTTGGTGATTGGTTAAAGGTTTTAGACAGTGATAAGATAAATGAGCTGAGAAAAGAGGAGCGAAAAAAAGATGCCGGTGATCTTATTGACGAATTCATCGCCAAACAACCCCAAATAAGCAAAGCTGATACAGGTTTTGACTTTGATCCCACGACAGTTTCCAACTTTGAGGCAGTTCAAGATAAGGAATTTGTAAGTGAAACATTAGCAAAAATATACGAGAAACAAGGGAATGTTTCCAAAGCCCTAAAAATCTATCGTATATTGATGTCGAAATATCCCGAAAAAAAGAGTTACTTTGCGCGGCAAATTCAAGAATTAGAAAAAAAGTAAAGATATGTCTTCAATTATTATGATTTTGGTGGTGCTTGTATGCATCGTATTGTCTTTGGTAATTTTGGTGCAAAACCCCAAAGGTGGCGGCCTCGCGTCAGGTTTTTCATCGGCGAACCAAATTGGCGGTGTAAAACGCACAACTGATTTTTTAGAGAAATCTACTTGGACTTTAGTGATAGCGCTTATGCTATTGAGCGTAGTTTCTTCCACTCTTATGAGACCCGGCGGTGATATTCGCCAAACGGAACGCGGAGAAGTTGAGGAGTTAATCGAATCTCAACCCACCATGCCGCAGCAAGGTCAACCCGCGCCGGCACAGGAATTACCCGACTTCGATTTTGATGAAGACTAGAATCCAATTTGAATAAAACTATTGTTTAAAACACCCGTGTGAAAATGCGGGTGTTTTTTTATGCCCTCTTTTCGTTTGCGGCCGATTTCTCGGTCAATATGTAGCACTGTCATTACGTCAGCATCAATATATATAAATAAGACAGTAAGCAATGGATTATGACAAAATGTAACGAGTAAAGCTAACGGCATAAAATGTGACTATAGGGAGGTGATTCAAATTTTAAAATTCAATTTTAAACAGTAAATAAAATGGCAAAAGTTAGTATTAAACCACTTGCGGATCGCGTGGTAGTAGAGCCCGCTCCCGCTGAGGAAAAAACAGCCGGCGGAATCATTATTCCCGATACGGCTAAAGAAAAACCCCAAAAAGGAACCGTAGTGGCCGCAGGGCCCGGTAAAAAAGATGAGCCTGTAACACTTAAGGTAGGGGATACTGTTTTATACGGTAAGTACTCCGGTACTGAAGTTACACTGGAAGGAAAAGACTATTTAATCATGCGCGAAGCTGATATTTTCGCAATTGTATAACTCAAATTTTAAAATTAAAAAGTAAGAGAAATGGCAAAAGATATTTTTTATGATGTTGAGGCGCGTGACTCGCTTAAAAAGGGTGTAGACGCTCTTGCCAATGCAGTTAAAGTGACCTTAGGACCTAAAGGACGCAATGTAGTAATCGACAAAAAGTTTGGTGCTCCCCAAGTAACAAAAGACGGTGTATCCGTAGCTCGTGAAGTTGAGCTTAAAGATACCGTTGAAAATATGGGTGCGCAAATGGTGAAGGAAGTAGCCTCCAAAACTGCCGACTTGGCCGGTGACGGAACCACTACCGCAACGGTGTTGGCTCAATCCATGATTACGACCGGACTCAAGAACGTGGCTGCGGGCGCTAATCCTATGGACCTCAAGCGAGGCATTGATAAAGCCGTTGAATCGGTGGTTGCCGAATTGAAAAAGATGTCGAATGAGGTAGGTGACGATAACTCAAAGATTGAGCAAATCGCTACAATCTCGGCGAATAACGACAACAAAATTGGTGCACTTATCGCTCAAGCGATGAAAAAAGTGGGTAAAGACGGCGTAATTACCGTTGAAGAAGCAAAAGGTACAGAAACTGAAGTGAAAACCGTAGAAGGTATGCAGTTCGACCGCGGTTATTTGTCGCCTTACTTCGTTACCGATACTGAAAAAATGGTGGCCAATTTAGAGAATCCTTACATACTGATTTTCGATAAGAAAATTTCTACCATGAAGGATCTTCTTCCAACTCTTGAGAAAGTTTCGCAAAGCGGTCGTCCTCTTTTAATCGTTGCAGAAGATGTGGATGGTGAGGCCCTTGCTACATTGGTAGTAAACAAATTGAGAGGCTCGCTTAAAATTGCTGCCGTTAAAGCTCCCGGCTTTGGCGATAGAAGAAAAGCCATGCTTGAAGATTTAGCCATTTTAACCGGTGGTTCCGTAATCAGCGAAGAACAAGGTCGTAAATTGGAAGATGTAACCCTTGAAGATTTAGGAACTTGCGAGAAGGTTGAAATTGACAAAGACAACACAACCGTTGTAAACGGAAGCGGCAGTGCAGATGCCATTAAGTCGCGTGTTGATCAAATAAAAGCGCAAATTGAAAGCACGACTTCTGACTACGACAAAGAAAAACTTCAAGAGCGTTTGGCTAAATTAGCCGGCGGCGTAGCTGTACTTTACATCGGTGCTGCTACTGAGGTGGAGATGAAAGAAAAGAAGGACCGTGTTGACGATGCACTTGCAGCTACAAGAGCCGCCGTAGAAGAGGGTATTGTTCCCGGCGGTGGCGTAGCCGTATTAAGAGCTCGAAAAGCTATTGATGCGTTAAAGGGCGAAAACGCTGATGAGCAAACAGGTATTGCCATTGTTTACCGAGCGCTGGAAGAGCCCTTGCGTCAAATCGTTCGCAACGCGGGCGGTGAGGGTGCCGTAGTGGTACAAAAAGTACTTGAAGGTAAGGATGACTTTGGCTATAACGCGAGAACAGACGTTTTTGAAGGGTTATACAAAGCCGGGGTTATAGATCCCACTAAAGTTACTCGTATTGCTCTCGAAAACTCAGGCTCTATTGCCGGTATGTTGCTCACTACCGAGTGTGTATTGGCCGATGAACCTGAAGACGATAATGCCGGCGGCGGCGGAATGCCCGGTGGTGGAATGGGCGGCGGAATGCCCGGTATGATGTAAAATGCAATAAGCTCTGAATAAAAAAGCTCCGTTGATTTCAACGGAGCTTTTTTTATGTCTTTTAACCCACATGAAAACAGCTCTGAATTCAGTAAAAGCCGGTTTTTTCCGACCTTATTGACTATCGTCGTTTTCCGTGGCCGTGCCGAACTCCATGAGGTAGGCTTTTATGAAACCATCGAGTTCACCGTCCATCACCGATTGAACATTTGAGGTTTCGTGTTGTGTCCTCACATCTTTAACCATCTTGTAAGGGTGAAAAACATAACTGCGTATTTGAGAGCCCCACTCAATTTTCTTTTTACTACCCTCAATGGCGTCTCTCTCTTCCATGCGCTTGCGCATTTCAATTTCATAGAGCTTAGACTTGAGTAGTTTAAGAGCGTTTTCCTTGTTTTGGAGTTGCGACCTCGACTCGGTATTTCTAATGATGATTCCCGTGGGTTTGTGTTCCAAACGGACTCCCGTTTCCACCTTGTTCACGTTTTGTCCGCCCGCTCCGCCCGAGCGAAAAGTTTCGAAAGTGATATCACTTGTATTAACTTCAATTTCAATGGAGTCGTCAATAACGGGATATACAAACACCGATGCAAAAGAAGTGTGACGACGGGCGTTAGAGTCAAAGGGGGAAATACGAACCAAACGATGCACTCCGTTTTCACTTTTGAGGTAACCATAGGCATACTCACCTTGAACCTCAAATGTCACCGACTTTATGCCCGCTTCTTCACCTTTTTGAAAGTCGACCTCTTTTACCTTAAAGCCGTTTTTTTCGGCATACATAACATACATACGATAGAGCATTGAAGCCCAGTCCTGACTTTCAGTGCCGCCGGCGCCGGGGTTGATTTCCACAACTGCGTGAAGTTCATCCTCTTTATTGCTCAACATATTTTTAAATTCGAGCTCTTCCACCTTTTCCATGCAAACCTCATAGGCCGCATCTATTTCCTCCGGGCTACCTTCGCCGGCTTCGTG
>PXEK01000207.1 GCA_003564735.1 Cryomorphaceae bacterium | reverse complement strand
CGGCGGTTTCAAGACTCCCCGAGTCGCGGTTGGATATGGGGAGATTGGGCCTAGGACTTTACGGTATCACGGGCGATGCGGAAATGAAAAAGAAGCTGCTTCCCGCAGGGAAATTCACCTCACATATCGTGCAAATAAAACATCTTAAGCCCGGTGATACCGTGGGCTACGGTCGAACAGAAAAAATAACTCGGGATACCGTAATAGCAACGGTGAATGTGGGCTATGCCGACGGACTACGACGCGGACTTTCCAATCGTAAGGGGCAGTTATTCGTCAACGGCATCGCCGCGCCTATTGTGGGGAATATTTGCATGGACATTTGCATGATTGACATCACCGAACATCCCGACGCAAAAGTGGGGGATGAGGTGGAAATTTTTGGCGACCGGCAAACCGTTGAGGAAATTGCACGGCTCTTAGATACCATTCCCTATGAAATTCTCACCGGCGTTTCATCGCGGGTGCGGCGTATTTATGTTGATTGAAGCGCGCCTAAATTACCAACGGATAGGCGATTGGCGTTGTGTGGGGGTTTGAACCTTCAAAAACGGCATTTCCTCCATAGCGTGGCAACTGTTGCAGCTTTCGGTGAGTAATTTAAACTCCTCAAAAAACACCAACGAATCCTTTTGTTCGATAGCTTCTTCCATTTGTGGAATTGTCTGATTTAAAAAGTATTGCGCCGATTCTGCTCTTTTGGGTCTGCGCACAAGTCCGTACTCCACCGCCTCGGCCAGCTCTTCCAATTGGTGCTCGGCATATTCCCAATTTTTGTCCATACCCGCCCAATACAACTCTTGATATCGGTAGCCCGTTTCCCACATGGTATTGCCAAAACCTCGAAATTGCTTTTCAACGGAATGTATTTTTTCTTGGTCAGAACCTTCAAGCCATTTCCCGTCGGGAAGTACGTCGGTAGATTCGGAAGGGGATTGACAAGCGAGCAGGCCAACGCAGATGAGCACAAAAAAGCCGGTTCGATATAAGGACGGTGAATTGTTTTTCATTTCTATGATTGTTTTATGATGGCACAAAGTTGATGATTTTTTTTGAATGACTGCCGTGTGTGCTTCCGTATAATCAAAACACGAGCGATGTTTTTTGTTCGTTGGTTGGGCGGTGATTTTTGAATTTAGCGTTGTTTTTTAACTTCGGCGGCAATTACTTCGGCGCACTGGTCGGGGTTTTTCAAAATGTCTTTTCCCCAAAAGCGAATTACTTTCCACCCTTTACTTTTGAGGTATTCGTTTACCTCGGCATCACGTCGCATGTTGTTTTCTATCTTTTTGTGCCAAAATTCGGCGTTGGTTTTGTGTTCATACTTTTTGATTTCCCAGCTTTTCCCGTGCCAAAACTCGCTATCGGCAAAAACGGCAATTTTGTACTTTTTAATGGCAATATCAGGCTTACCCTCAATATCGGTTACGTTTTTTCTAAACCGAACACCCTTTTTCCACAATGCTTTGGAAAGAGCGATTTCAATTTTGGAACCTTTATTCCGCACGGCGCGCATGTTCTTTTTGCGTTGTTCGGGTGTGAGTTTGTCCATGAATACAAAGGTAGCGTTTTGCAGAGGGATTTGGGGTTCTGACCAATATAAAAATACACAAGCAAAAGTCTTGTTAAATTTGATAGTAAACCACAATTTATATGGTTTTAAAAGTACTGAAAAGCTACCTTTGCCGTTCAATTGTGAACACTACATACATATGAAATACCCCGAGAGTTTCAGCTCTAAATTGCCCAAAGTACAAACTTCAATTTTTACCGTGATGTCAAAAATGGCGGCAGATTACAACGCCATTAACTTGTCACAGGGATTTCCTGATTTTCCCGTATCCACTGAATTAATAGGCAAGGTAAATGAGTACATGACCAAGGGGTTTAATCAGTACGCACCCGCTGCCGGCTTACCGCGTTTACGCGAAGGTATTGCCGCTCAAACTAAGCTTTGTTACGGCGCGGAATATAATCCTGAAACCGAGATTACCATCACCGCCGGCGCTACCGAGGCTATTTTTTGTGCCATAACGGCTATGATTAGGGAAGATGATGAGGTGATTATGTTCACACCGGCGTACGATTGCTACGCGCCAACGGTAGAGCTATGCAATGGTGAACCTGTTTATGTGCCGCTTCATGCCCCCGATTATAAAGTGGATTGGGATGAGGTGAAAAAGCTCATTACGCGTCGCACACGCATGATTATCATCAATACACCGCACAATCCCACAGGTACGGTTTTTACCGCCAAGGACGCCGAGCAGTTGGAGCGTATTACTAAGGACAACGATATTGTGATTGTGAGTGATGAGGTTTACGCACACATTATTTTTGACGATGAGCAACATCAAAGTATGTCGCGTTTTCCGCATTTGGCAAGTCGGTCATTTGTGGTAGGTTCTTTCGGTAAAACGTTTCACGTTACGGGCTGGAAAGTAGGCTTTTGTTTGGCGCCCGAAAATTTAACGGCAGAATTGCGAAAAATCCATCAGTACGTGACTTTTGCGGTGAATCACCCGGTGCAATGCGCCATTGCAGATTATATTGAGTCGCCCGATAATTATCTTCACATTGCAGAGATGTACCGGCAAAAGAGAGACTTTTTTGTTGACGCGCTTAAAGGCAGTAAGTTTAAGGTGACGTTATCTAAAGGTTCTTACTACCAATTGCTCGATTACAGCGCCATAACCGATGAGCCGGATACGCAGTTTGCGGAGCGACTCACTAAAGAACACGGCGTGGCCTCTATTCCTATTTCGGTATTTTACAATAACCCCGTACATGAATGTATGCTGCGCTTTTGTTTTGCGAAAGAAAACGAAACACTGGAAAAGGCGGCTGAAATATTGCATAAACTCTAAACCGTGAGGTTTGAAGCGATCAAAGAAAAAGTAATTTCATCATGGAGTAACTACCGTGTTTGGCAACTGCAAAACGTAAATGACAAGAGGTTTATTTATGTTTTGAGCATTGTAGTGGGCCTTATTTCGGGGTTGGTGGCGGTGGTGCTCAAAAACACGGTGATGCTTGTTGATTATATCCTAACCAACGGCATCAGGCATGTTGACAGTTACTTGTTTTTTCTTTATCCCTTTGCGGGGATTGTACTCACTGTACTTTTTTTGCGGTTTGTCGTGCGCAAACCCGTAGGTCACGGTATTCCCAATGCGCTTTTTGCCATTTCAAAGGGGAATGGCAATATGAAGTTGCATGAGTCTTGGTCAACTGTTGTTGCGGCGGCTTTAACGGTGGGTACCGGAGGCTCGGTAGGATTGGAGTCGCCCGCCGTTAATGCCTCATCATCCATCACCTCAAATTTGGGTCGCCGACTCAAGTTGAGCCGAAAAACAAAAGTGTTGTTTATTGCTTGTGCCGCCTCGGGTACACTTTCGGGAATTTTTAACGCGCCCGTAGCCGCCATTGTTTTTGCGCTGGAAGTGATTATGATTGATCTCACTGCCGTATCGTTAATTCCGTTACTGCTTTCAAGCGTGGCGGCAACCCTTACGGGAAGGGTATTGTTGGGTGAGGAAACGCTGTTCCCGTTCAAGTTTATCGAGCCTTTTAGTGCTTCTCAAATTGGGTTTTATGTGTTGCTGGGCATCGCGTGCGGGGCACTGTCCATTTACTTTTCAAAAGTTTATTTTAAGGTCGGAACCCTCCTCGACCGTCTGCAATTCCCCGGTCGGCGAAAATCGGAAAGTTTCCGAGAATCGAAAGGTTCTACGGCTTCCCCGGGCGAGCAAACAGGTCACGTCAATAACAAGCTGCTGAAAGCCGGTTTGGGCGCTTCGGTGGTGGGCTTGCTCATCTTCCTGTTTCCGTCACTTTACGGTGAGGGGTACTCTGTAGTCAACTCACTTATTAACGGATCGGCGCTTCCCGTAACATCTTCGGTGACGCTGTTTGATGTTGATGATAATGTATGGCTTGTGATTGGTGTGTTTTTGTTGCTGTTGTTGATTAAGCCTGTGGTAACGAGCTTTACCATTCACAGCGGGGGTATCGGCGGTGTTTTTGCGCCGGCACTTTTTATGGGGTCGGTATTGGGGTTTGTGTTTTCCAAGATTTTAAAAACCGTGGGACTTGACGTAGCAGCCTCGGGAAATTTCACACTTGTAGCTATGGGGGGTATGATGGCGGGGTTGCTGCACGCACCGTTGACGGGCATTTTCATTATTGCCGAAATTACCGGCGGTTACGAGTTGTTTATTCCGCTCATGATTACCACGGCCATTACGTTTATTACCGTGAAATATGTAACCCCTCATTCCATTTACAATGCTCAACTCCTTCAAAAAGGGCAACTCGTCACCCTGCATAAAGATCAAGCCGTACTTACCTTAATGAATTTGCGCAGTGAAATTGAGCGGGATTTTATTGTGGTGAAGCCTTATGATAAACTGAAAGACTTGGTGCAAGCCATATCAAAGAGTGCTCGAAATTTATTCCCCGTAACCGACGAACAGGGGCGATTTTTGGGAGTGGTGATGTTGAGTGATGTGCGTGAGATAATGTTTGACCGTTCAAAATACGAGGAGATAGAAATTCACGAGCTCATGACATCAGCGCCGGAGTCGGTAGAAATTACTGACCGTATGGAAGCCGTCATGAAGAAATTCGATGTGAGCGGAGCGTGGAATTTACCTGTATTGGACGCTGACGGGAAGTACATCGGCTTTGTTTCAAAGAGTAAGTTGTTTTCGGGCTATCGCGAGAAACTGCGGGAGTTTTATGATGATGAGCCCGGGCGGAGTGAGGGGTGAGCTGTGAGCTGTTCCCGAACAAGAAGCTTTTGCGGAATTGAAATTCCGAAGCTTCTAAGTCGGGACGGCCGGTGGCCGGAGCTACGTGAATTGTAAGCTGTAAGCTGTAAGCTAAAAAGGCGTTGCAGGTTAAGTGGCGGAGATTACAAGGAAGAAAAGGTTAAAGGTTAAAGGTTAAAGGT
>PXEK01000314.1 GCA_003564735.1 Cryomorphaceae bacterium | reverse complement strand
GCGCCAATCATAGAGGAGGGTGCACAAATGCGATAGGGTAACTTGAAAAACTTTCCTGAAAACCAAGTAAGCCCAAAAATCACATACGTTTGAATAGAAAGCGGGATAGCAATCAACAAAATTTCAAGCGGGTGATTGAGTATCTGCTCACCTTGAAAGGCAAAGAGCAAAATCAGTGTAGTGAGCAGCGCGATAATTGAAAGCGGCTTGAGCTTGGGTAAAAACTTTTGTTTAAGCCAATCTTCACCTTTACTCTTAATGAGTAGGCGGTTGGTTATATAACCCGCTACAAGCGGAATGAGAACAAAAGCAACTACCGAAGTAACCAGAACGCCATAGGGTATTTCAAAATCCGTGATACCCAACAATAAGGTTACGATGGGTACAAACGCAAACAATAAAATAATATCGTTTACAGATACTTGAACCAAAGTGTAATTAGCGTCACCTGACGATAAATAACTCCAAACAAAAACCATGGCCGTGCAAGGAGCCGCACCCAAAATTATAGCCCCCGCAATAAACTCATCGGCGCGTTCGGGAGTTAGCCAAGCGCTGTAAATATTGTCAAAAAACAACCAAGCAAAAAAGGCCATAGTAAAAGGCTTCACCAGCCAGTTTACTATTACGGTGAGCGTAACACCACCCGTATTTTTTCCGATATCTTTTAACGATGAAAAATCCACCTGCACCATCATAGGGTATATCATCATCCAAATCAACACCGCCACGGGAATATTTACATGGTACAGTTCAATATCAGCAATAAATTGAATTTCATCACCGGCAAAACTGCCTATTCCAATACCTATTGCTATGCAAATGATTACCCAAACGGTGAGGTACCTTTCAAAAAAATCTATCTTTTTTTCCTGATCCATAGTCCTGTTTTATTGAAAAACTAACCCGTAAAATCCAGTAAACTTTAGGGGAACATTGAGTTTTGAGTAACGAAATGACGAAAGAATGGTCAAAAGTAGAAAAAGATGCGGTAAACGTGGGCGATGAGCACTCAGAATTTTTAGTGAATATGTGCGTCTAAAGCGTATGCTTAACCGTTTGTTTTTTTCTCATCTTCCTTATTAAAGTAAGCTGTAAAATACCTTCGGTAAAAAAGTAAAATGATGAAAACCCCTACGGTAATGGCGCTATCGGCTATGTTGAATATGGGTCTGAAAAAAACGAAATAATCTCCACCGTAAAACGGCACCCAATCGGGTAAGTATCCTTTAATTATGGGGAAATAGAGCATATCAACAACGCGCCCGTGCAACCAAGGGGCGTAACCGCCGCCCTCAGGAAATAGTGTGGCCACTTGATGAAAGCTCTCGCTAAAAATAACACCGTAGAAAACTGAGTCGATAATGTTGCCTATAGCTCCGGCAAGTATGAGAGTAACGGCAATTACCCCGCCTTTTGGAGCGCCGTCTTTAATCAACGCCAGCACAAACCTCACGATAAAAAATACAAATACAATTCTGAAAAGCGTGAGAAATAGCTTGCCGTAGAATCCTCCAAATTCCAATCCGAATGCCATACCCGGGTTTTCGGTAAAATGAATAATAAACCAATCTCCAAAAACATGTATTTGCTGGTTCATGTACATGTTTAGTTTTACCCAAAACTTTGAAGCTTGATCGGCCAGTAAAACGGCCATCAATACAATAGCGGGAATGCGAAGAGCCTTGTATGTTACTTTTTGTGCTATGACTTTTTGACTTTATTAAAATAAACGGCTGCGAAAATACTAAATAAGCCTCGTGCACAACTTTATTGCACTTAAAAAAGTGTAAACGGCACAGTGTCTTGAATATTTGCCTTTCATTTGCACCATGATGGATATTGATTATTTACGAATTATAGACTTATCGGGAATTGCGGCTTTTGCGGTTTCGGGAGCTGTAGCAGCCATGAGAAAAAGGTTGGATTTATTCGGTATTTTCATCATTGCCTTTGTAACCGCTATGGGTGGAGGTACTTTACGTGACTTACTCATTAATCAAGCACCGCCCGTTTGGATGTATGACTTGTGGTACGGACTAACCGTGGGTGTGAGTACTACCTGCGTTTTGTTTTTCACACGGTACATCGATAATTTCAAAAAGCCCCTTTTATTTTTTGACTCCGTTGGCTTGGGGTTATTTACCATTTTGGGCATAGAAAAGGGAATCGCACTGGACTTACATCCGGTAATTTGCGTCACACTAGGCACCGTAACCGCGTGTTTTGGCGGGGTTATTCGAGATATTTCACTGCGCACCATTCCAGTAATATTTCATCAAGAAATTTATGCTTCGGCGTGTATAACGGGCGGTGTTGTGTATTTTATTTTGCTTTACTCAGGCGCGGGAGAAACGTGGATTAACATACTGTCCATATTCTCGGTGTTTTTAATGCGCATGCTGGCGGTAATATTCAAGTTAAGGCTTCCCAACCCCTACAAATTTTCTCAATGAGGAGCGAGAACTAAAAACCTTTTCAAAGGCCTCTCTACTTAAAAAACAGATAACTTAGAGATATAAGACCTCCCTGTGAGCGAATGTCCATATCCGGAACACGCGTTAAATTTTGAATACCTGAGCGCCCTACAAAGGTAAACTGTAGGCGCGTGGCCCTGAAACCAAAACCCAGCGAAAAGCCGTGATCTTCATCACGAATTCCGCGTCCGTCAACATCTGCATTACGCGTGCTAAAATCATGACGATAAAAACCACCCAAAATGAGAAATAACTTGAGCTGTCCGCCGTATTGTGAAATTAAATTGATGTGTGCATCTACCGGTATATCCAAGGAGTGTGCACGATAATTACCCCCCGGCGCGCTACTCCCGTGGTAGGCGTAAAAAACACCCGGTTGCAAGGTAACCCTCTTTCCAATATCCAATTGAGTAATCAAACCAAAGCTGCCTCCCGGGACGTCTTCAGCATTGAAAAACTCATCACGATAGATGTGGTATGAGTTTGTAAATATGCCTGAAACACCCGCATTCAAACGCAACGCGAACGGACTTTGCAAGTTCTTAAACCTTCCGCTAGGTTCAAGCTCCTCTTCATTGGCAAGTGCCTTGGTTAGCGCCGCGCTGTAATTTACCACCTTTGCCATGGCCTCATATTCCAACAAATCGTAGGTATCTTCAGGCTTGTGATAAGGAGACTTGAGACCGGTAAAAAAATGAACTGCCGGGGTGCCTGTTTTTTTAAAACTGTACGTATCGGTAAAAGGTTCAATACTTGCCGTGGTCTTTTTCAACTTTACATCATACTCTTTGGCCAATTCCTTTGCCTTATTTTTTCCGTTGGCAATACCGTTAATTCCGGTAATATCAAGTCCGCCGTAACTGTCGTACATACCCACCATATCAAAATTAAAGTTGAACTTTACTTTTTCAAAATCCACCACCTCGCTGTCTTCAACAAAAAATTCAGATCCTAAAAGGCCAATTTCCTCGGCATCATATGCAATAAAAATAATGGAGCGTTTTGGTGTGTTTTGGTCAGAACCAAAATACTTCGCCAATTCTAAAAGCGCCGCAGTGCCTGAAGCATTATCATCTGCACCGTTGTAAATCACCTTACTACCATCATTTTTAGTATCAAAACCCAAATGATCGTAATGTGCACTGAGTACTATGTATTCATTTTTCAATTGCTCATCAGACCCCTCAATGTAACCGATAACGTTAGTTGCGTTTACCCTAATTAACTCCTTTCGAAAAGAAAACTCTTGAAAATAGTTGGGTCCGAAAGGCAGTAAACCCGCATCACTAAAAACCACTGAAATATAATGCATCGCCT
The DNA here is from genome assembly GCA_003564735.1 of Cryomorphaceae bacterium. Classification (GTDB taxonomy): domain Bacteria; phylum Bacteroidota; class Bacteroidia; order Flavobacteriales_G; family Salibacteraceae; genus Salibacter. Next base: position 1,163 of record PXEK01000314.1, on the reverse strand, counting down.
TTTCCTTGCCCTCAGTGCCCAAGCCCCGACCCTCAAGGGAATCTGCAGCTAAAAACGAAACGTGCTTTTTTAGTGCATCGGCCGTGGTTTGCGCTTGTAAAACGGTAATGCTTAAGAATGCCGATAAAAGAAAGAGTACTAGGATTGAATATATTTTTTTCATAATTTGAATTTTAGCCATTTAGCCGACAAAGTAAACACAAAAACAAACATCACCCTTTTTTAACAGTAAAAAATATGACATAAGAAAACGGACTTTACAATGTTTATTACTTTTGTACTCGAACGGGAATACAATCGACTCGTATTTCCGCTTCACTACAATAACAGGGGTGCTTGCAAACAGCAGGCTGAGATTATACCCGTTAAACCTGATCCGGATAATGCCGGCGTAGGGAATTGTTTCTCACGAAAAATTCATCGCGCCCGGCTTTGGTTCGGTTCTGACCAATAAAACATAAAGCAATGGCAAACATTGAAGAAAAACGAAACTTTGAAGTAGTGACCGGTGATTTGCGCCAATGGCAGGGGCGTGAAGAATGGTTTTTTAATCGCGACAACACCGATACTTATGAACAATGGTATGAAGGCCGCTACAAACGTGCCGAGATTTGGCAAAAAAAGACCGTGGGCGGATTACTTAAAAAAGATGACCGCGTAAAAACACTGTTGGAGTTTGGCTGCGGCACTACCCGATTTACCCGGTGGTGGAAGGAAATTGGTATTGACGCTTGCGGAGGTGATATTTCACCGTTTATGTTGGGGCAAGGTTCTCAACTTTTTGAGGGGGATTTGGTGCTGGCCGATAGCCACCACATGCCGTTTAAAGACCACACCTTTGACGCTCTGGCGTTTATCACTACTTTTGAGTATTACAAAAATCCCGTAAAAGTGATTCAAGAGGCTGTTAGAGTGGGAAAATACGGCATTGTTTTCGGGATGATGAATCGCAATTCGCCAAAAGTGGTGAGACGAAGAGTACAAGAGGTTTTTGGAGCCAATCCGTTCTATCTTACAGCTACGTTTTACAGTCCGAAAACCTTGATAGAAAAAATAAAGGAAGCACTTCACGACCGCGATTACAGCATTGAATGGACAACTACGGGACTGCCCAAGTGGTTTCCCGTGCAACAGTGGGGTGTGCCGTACGGTGACTTTTTTGC
>PXEK01000243.1 GCA_003564735.1 Cryomorphaceae bacterium | reverse complement strand
TTTCTCTGTAGGCCGGGTAGAGTTTTGAGGTTCTGTGTTTGACTCTCTCTCAGTTTCGTGAGATATTAAAACGGTATTTCATCACGAATTATACCGACAAAGCAAAAAAAACGGACTTCGAATAAATCGAAGTCCGTAAAATTCTCTTAGTGCGACACTTTACCATATTAATGAGTCCAACGCAATTATCGGACTATATAAAAGCCGCACCAATGACTGATTTAGAAAGTTCGAGAATAAGTGCGACACTCACGGAGAAATATGAAAAACATCATGATGTAATTTTCTCTGTAGGCCGGGTAGAGTTTTGAGGTTCTGTGTTTGACTCTCTCTCAGTTTCGTGAGATATTAAAACGGTATTTCATCACGAATTATACCGACAAAGCAAAAAAAAACGGACTTCGAATAAATCGAAGTCCATAAAATTCTCTTAGTACGACACTTTACCTTATTAATGAGTTCAACGCAATTATCGGACTATATAAAAGCCGCAACAATGACTGATTTAGAAGGTTCGAGAATAAGGCGGGCGAAATTCAAAAAAGCGGAGCTTACATAGGTAAGTGACCCGCGAAGACTCGGGGCCTGCCTCTCAAACTTATAAAATCATGATGATGATAATTCGGCTACCTCCGAGATATGACTAAACATTTAAAACTCGGTGAGGCAGGGCTTTTTATAAGCCCAACGCCGTTATCGGACTTTCTAAACAGTCATCATGTAGTTTCTTCGACTTCAGCAGTGATAGTCAAAGTAGTCTGCGGCGGGTTAGTATTCGCCTGAATAGTAACAGTTTTAGATTGACGACCTTTTTGCTGACCGGGCTTGTACTCAACTTTAATCTCACCTGTTCCGCCGGGTGGAATGGGCTCTCTGGGGTACTCGGGCACGGTGCAACCGCATGAACCTTGAGCGCTTTCAATAATCAACGGATTATCACCGGTATTAGTAAAAGTAAATACTTTATTGTGCGTAGACTCTTGTTTAATTTTACCAAAATCGTGCGCCATTTTTTCCCAACTCAACTGTGTGGGCGGTCCCTTGGGTTTAGGCGGTTGCTGTGGTTGTTGAGCCTGCTGAGGATTCATGGGGTTGCGAGCGTCCGGACTGGGCTGCAGCGGATTTTGATTATCTGAAATTTGACGCTGCTGAGGTTGCTGCTGTTGAGCGCTTGACATTGCCGGATTACGCGACGGTATGGGGTCGCTCTTAATAAATGTTCCGTAAATTACGGTTAGGGCAATTACACCCAACAAACCGAATTGTATTAAGTCTTTCGTTTGATTATTCATATCGTTTCCTTTTTATTTTAATGTGCCAAAAGTATAAAAGTCTGAAAAAACAAAGCGCTGCCTCTACCGAGATGTTTTGGCTTTTCATCTCGGAAGGCCTTCGAATACTAAATATTTACAGATTGCAAAATTGTTGTAATCACCGCATTATTCATTTGAGGCGATACCTGTAAAATCTTGCCCGGCTTTGAGGTTTCCACATTTACATAAACGGTAATCACATCTTTCTCATTGTCTAAAGAAGTAATGGTCACCTTTCGGTATTCCGTTCCCTCCCACTCTTCTGTTCCTGCATCATCCACCACTACTTTTTTGGCTTTTTGTGTGGCAAGGTCGGGCATTTGAGTGTAAAAAGGCATATCATCGGTATTAAAACCGGCCACAATGTATTCAAACCCGGCGGATGAGGCCAATGACGCTCCTCCAAATTCAATTTTCATCTCTTGACCTCCCATATTCACCTCAACTCCTTCATCGGTGTAACTCATTTGAATTTCTTGACCGGCTTGAGTTATGGTTCTGACCAAAATATTGAATGACTCATCATAAACGGTTTCCTCTCCCATTTCACCCATTGGCCCGGTGGTCTCTTCACTCACCTTAAACCCGGCGCCCTCTTTACTCACCTTGCGAACGGTATTCATTTCGAATTTTTGCTCGCCTTGCTCAATCGTGATGGCCAACTCTTCTTGTCCTTCAGTGAAAAGTGAAGTGATAGCGGGTAGTTGTTCAACGGGCTCACCATCTTTAGCCGGAGTATATTCCACATCGTCAATATTAACGCGCAATCCCTCCAAAGTTTCCTTGACTTCTTCACTCATGTCTTCCTGATATCTACCTCCCAATTTCTCAGCGAGGAACCTCTCCACCTCGGCGTACATCGCCATACGGTTCAGCGGCTTTGAAAAACCGTGGCCTTCATCTTCGGCAAGCAGGTATGAAACGTCATGACCTCGATCGCGAAGTGCTATCACAATTTGATCGGCCTCAGCCTTTTTCACTCGCGGATCGTTAGCTCCTTGAATGATGAGTAGTGGCTTATTAATTTGATCGGCGCTGAATAACGGACTCGCCTCGCGAATGCGCTGCTCCCCTTCCTCAGTGTCGGGATTACCTACCATACCATACAAAAACGCCCTTCCGGCTTCCCAATATGCCGGTACACTTTCTAATAAAGTAAACAAGTTACTCGGACCTACAATATCCACACCGCACGCATAAACGTCGGGGGTAAATGCGAGTCCGGCCAACGTGGCATAACCGCCGTAGCTACCGCCCATGATTCCCACTCTATCTTCATCGGCTATACCTTCGTCAATCAAGTATTTCACACCCCAAGTGATATCGTCCTGCATCAATTTACCCCACTCCAAATCACCGGCGTTCAAAAACGATTTACCGTATCCGCCGCTGGCTCTAAAGTTGGGCTGCAACACGGCATATCCGAGGTTAGCTAAAAACTGAGCCTGAGAATTGTAACCCCAATAATCGCGCGGACCTTTAGGGCCGCCGTGAACCAATACCACAACAGGTAAATTTTTGGCTTCCATACCCGCAGGTAATGTTAAATAAGCGGGAATCTCCAACCCGTCGCTACTGCTGTAACGCACCGGCTTCATAGCCGCTAAGTGTTCTTCTACTTCTTTCAACTCAGGACGCGGAGTGTACTGATGAATCAACTCTTCGGTTTCGGGATTGTAAAACCACGCCTCACTCGCGTACTTATCACCCGATACCGAAACCAAAAATTTAGAATAGTCTAAAGTTGATGAAGAGAAACTCACGGTGCGCCCGGGGAATTGCTCTTTCAAGAAATTGTACTGCTGTTCTCGCGTTTCATCCTTCCAATAGTACCTTCTTTTATCATCTACATAAGAAGTTGCTATGGGTTTGCGAGTATTGCGATCCAAACTGAGTCCGCCAAAATCAACCCGGCCCTCGGGGTCGCTTTCAACCACCTCAATTTCCAACGTTTCGTAATCCACCAAGTGCAACGTGCTTAAATCCAACTCGCCTTTGTTTGACACAAGGTAAAACTTACTATTATCCTCATTCCAACCCGCCACGTAAGCGTTTTCTTCAACATTTGTTTCATAAATAGATTCGGGCTCATCGCCGCTTAACTTTAAAATGTGCGAGTTCCCTTTCTCGTCTGTGGTAGTCATTAACCTCAAATGGTCATCCCAGTCAAAATCGTACCCCGTAACACGATCGGTATTTTTATAAATCATCTCCAGTTCGCCCGTTGAGATGCGCAGCGAATACAAATCGTGCCATGCCTTGTCCCTATCGTTTAAACCAATCATAAACAAATCGGGATCTTCATCACTAACATGATAAATACGCGCCGTAACATCTTCGAGTGGAGTGAGATTTCGTGATTCGGGAACAACCCCGGCCTCAGTTTCATCGAAAGGATTTACCGCAAAAACATTAATATTTTCATCACCGTCCTTATCCTTTACATATAAAATATACTTGGAGTCTGATGTCCAAAAATAACCGTACAGCGGTCGCTCGCTATCGGTAAGCAGTCGAGCATCATCAAAAGATTCGTCAAACTTTTTAATCCAAACGTTCATAATCCCCTCATATTCTTTCATAAAGGTGATGTATTCTCCGTTGGGACTCAGCTTGCCGCTCGATATCTCAGGATTTCCAAAAAATAGCTCTCTATCAATTAACGGGGTTTTCATTTCTGCTCTTTTAGTATTATCGGTACAGGAGAAAAAAGCCGGTAAAGCCAATAAAATCAAGGAAAAACGCATTATTTTTTTCATAAAATCGAAATTTATTCTGCAAATGTAGTATTTAATTTTTTGTTTTTTTGGTCAGAACCGATTCCAATGCAATGCAAAAGCCCGTAGCCAACGAAATGTTGCAACAAGCTACAAACGAGAAATTTTAATAGCTCGTTTCCGTTATATATCACCATAAAAATTCCGTAATTTAAAACAGCGAAAAAAAAACATTTTCACAGCTATTGATTACGAGAAAAATACGACATTTGCACCCGCAATTATTAACCGAGGTTTCGCACCTCAAGTTATAATCTTAAATTAAAAGTATGTCAGTAAGAATCAGACTTCAAAGACACGGTCGCAAAAGAAGACCATTTTATCACATCGTAGCTGCCGATCAACGCACAAAGCGTGACGGTCGCATCATCGAGAGATTCGGATCGTATGATCCTACAAAAAATCCGGCGTTTATCGACTTGGATTTCGAAAAAGCCCTAAAGTGGATTGAACGAGGAGCGCAACCCAGCGATACTTGTAGAGCCATTTTATCGTATGAAGGTGTTTTAATGCGTGACCACCTTAACCGCGGGGTTACGAAAGGTGCATTAACCGAAAAACAAGCCGACGCTAAATTTGAGGAGTGGAAAAAATCCAAAGCTTCTCAAATCGACAAAAAAGTGGAAAGCCTTTCTAAAGCTGCTGAGAAAGAAGCTGCGGAAAGATTAAAAGCCGAAAAAGAAGTGCGTGAAAAACGCGAGGCCGTTATCGCCGAACGTCAAGCAGAGGAGGCTAAAGCCGCTGAAGAAGCGCAAGCCGCCGCAGCCGCTGAAAATGCACCTGCTGAAGAAGCAGCTCCGGCCGCTGGTGAGGCTCCCGAAGCAAAAGCTGAAGAAGCTAAAGAAGAAGGCGAAGCTAAAGAAGAGAAAAAAGAAGGCTAAGT
>PXEK01000063.1 GCA_003564735.1 Cryomorphaceae bacterium | reverse complement strand
GTCACTGTAACTTCCGGATGTCCACTTTTGAAGTAGGTTAACGCCGTAAATATTTTTTTGCAGGCCGTGTTTAACGATTTCAATTTCACTAAAGCGCACGTTGATGTACTGCGAGCTTTTAAATACTTGTTTGAGGTTGGAAAGGTATTCTTGTTTACTGCGCTTAATAAGTTCTACTTTTTTGCGACCCAAGGAGGCGCCGGCATCAATTCCGCGATCGGTTTTTTCCACTACGCGACCCACAATAATCAGCGCATTTTCGCTGAATGTGGCTTCCAGTAAGGCGAGGTCTTTACGATTATAGGCAGTACGAAAGTTCTCGAGAAAGTCCAATATAAATTGCCTCCTCCTGAAGTCTTGAAGGGTTTCGCCCCGGCTCGCCAATTCTTTGTAACGGTGTTGTTCGATACCAAAAAACAAGTCTTTTATTTCGCCTTTTGCATTGAGCGTAATAATCAAATCTTCACGAGCAGTGGTATTTCCGTCTTTTACGATTACGGGAATGTTGCGCAGTTGAAAATCACCCCCGGGGAGATTGAGCAGGTTGAGTGTAATTCGAGTTTCTCCACAACGAAATGCAGCAGTATTGTACAAATCATTTACGCGTTGTTTGCCGTTTTCGGTAACCGCTATTCCGGACCAATTGATTCCTTTTTGCGCGATAAAAGAGGTATTTACGGCGGTTAAAAAGGCAGATACGTTGTTTTCAACAACGGCATTGCCGGTATTGCCAAGTGTTATTGTAGTTTTGTTTTGTCCGTAACCGGTTGTAAAGCAAAAAAGGGTTGCGGTGAGTGCTAATAAAATTCTAACCATATAGCTACTAATCCTTTAAAATGATGAAATCCGTTATATGTTTTATTTGATATGATGTCTTCTCGCATTTCACCCCCGGGGGTTAACAGGTGTTTCATGTGGCGCGTTTCGGGGTCAATCAGTGCTACCCAACAGTTGTCGGGATTTTGAAAATCGGTTTTTTGACCCATCGCGACAGTGCCTTTGTTTTTCCAGTCGGTCAGTTGGCTGCTCAACGCTCCATAATCTGAAAGTTTTTTTAATTGAACGGCTTTGGGGTGAATTTCGGCATCGGCGTGGTCATTATCGGCCGGCTCGGCGCCGGGTTGTAATGTTTTAGTGATACTGAATTTTGGTTGGCCGTTTATAGTGAGTGTGACTTCGCGCGGGGCATTATTTTTTTCTATGCGCAGTATTTGTTCTGTAGAGGTTTGGTCTGCAAAGCTCCACTCAATGGTTCTGACCGAAATAGGTGATGCATCAGGGGTGAGGAGGTAATAATTGTTTTGGGTTCTGACCAAAAAATCAACAGATAAGGTCTCACTGAAATCAGCCTGTACGGTTACGTTTTTGCTCAATTTTAAACTTTCGGCTACATCTGACAACTCAGCTGCGGGTTGTTTGGGTGTGTAACTTAATTGGCAGCGCATTTGTTCTGTTACGTCTGAGGGTCGCAATATAAGCGGCAAAACGGCTTTATTGTTTTTAAAAATTGTTTGGGTGCTGTGACCGGGGCAGTCAATAGAATAGCGGAGTGTTGCGGTTTGCGCATTTTGAAGCGATAAGGGAATGGCGAATTGCTCTTCAATACCCGCGAGTGTTTGCATTGCCGGCCGGGTTTGTACTTGAACGTTTGCTAAATGTTTGGTAAGTTCATTTCTCAAATGGATTTGTACGTTTTCTCTAATTTTTCCTTTAAACATTCCTTTCACGGGGTATGGTGTAGTGTGCGTGTATAAATAGGCAGCGTAAATATCTTGAATGGGGTTAATATTTAGTTGTTCTTTGCTTTGAATAAGCTGCAAATATTCATCTACTTGTTTGCTTACGGCTTTGGCGCTTTTTTCCAGGTCTTCCCTGCTGATGTAGGCTACCACGGTTGTGTTTTTATCGCGTCTGCGACTTTCGCATGTAATGTATTTTAGCCCCTGCAATTTTAGTTTACTCGTACTTTTGGTTTCGCCGGTAAAAATTTGTTGGAATCCCTCATTGCTTTCAACGGTGCGTGTTTCTGTAGTTGAGGTTACTACTGTGCTAAGTTGGTTAAGCAGTAAATCCGCAGCCAATATGCGAGCTTGTTCTTCAGTTTCACCTCGTGCTTGTGCGCTGTGGTAGTTTTTGTCGTTTAAAAGCATTTCACACGATTGTTGTGCGTTTGCACCGGCGGTGTACAAAAGCACAACTGTTAAAATAAAAGTTAGCGGGGCTTTAGTCATCGTTATTTTGCGGATTGTATGTTTCCATAGTTTTTTTGAAATCGTCAACGGGAATGTACATTAAGCACTCTACATTTCGTGTTTGATTTTCGTTGTAGTGAATAAACAACATGTGGCCAAAATTAAAGAGTTCGTGTTTTAAAAAAAGTGCGGCTCCGGTTTCATCGCTTCCGGCATTTATTTCGAAAGGCGTGTACGCCAAATTATCAAAAAATACGCCGGGTTTAAGGGTGAAAGTTGTTTTTTTAAAGCCGTAGGTACGCAGGATGAAAGTTACGCTGTCATCAGGTGTACTGCCCGTGAAATCGGCAAGTAGCGCAACGGCATTTTCTTTGAAGGTTATTTGATTTGAGGTATCGCTTGATGCCGGCTGACTTGTGAACAATTCCGGTAAGTTTATTTGATTGAAGGTTGAGTCGGTAAAAATTATTTGAGTTGTGTTTTTTGCCGAATCTTGTCGGGAAGCAGAATTGAGGTTTCCTTTGGAGTTTGCACTTGTAAAAGGTTGTATGCGTTTGAGGAAAATATCGGTTAGTTCTTTTTTGTCAGAACCCGAAACAATAAAAATGTCTGACGGGAAAGTAATGGCAATTGAATCTCGGCGGTTTGAGTAGAGCCGGAAGTTAAGCCGTACGGTATCATTACTCACCGCAATGTTGTAAGTGCCGGGGATTTCAATGAGTTTTGGCGGTTGTTGCCTTTTTCCGTTAAGCTCATAAATGCTGTTGCGTTTTATTTCTTCTTGATTTACCAATTGCTGAATCGCAAGAGGATTTTTGAAAAGAGATTGGCATTTTACATGTCCCGATGCTGAAAAGATTAACGGTAACAAGAGTAAGTGGGTGAAATAAACACGCATAAATGCAAAGATATGATAATCGAGGTAATTGTTGTTGTGGTTGAACCCGGGACTCCCCCAAGCGGAATGCTGCCAGACAGAGTTCAGATTACAGACCCCACTGATTAAATAAGGAGTGTTCACTTGTTTGTTGAAACACCGGCCAACCCTTCAGTACGGTTTCGCTTTTATAAAATCAAAGCGCCATATTGCTCCATTACGAAGCTCTAAAATTTTAACATTAAAATTATGGTTCTGACCAAAAAAATACTAAACTCAAATGAATAAAACTGCAATACTTTTTATTACCTTTTTGTTTGCCGGCCAAGCATTTAGTCAAAAATCTGACTTTTCAAAAGATTACCGGCCCGTTAAAGCACAAGGCGCCCTACCCAAAGCACTATTGCTTCATACAGATCAAAAATACGAAGAGGCTCTTGAAACGGATATCAGCAAACAAGACAAGCGCAAAATACGAAAATCAAAAGAAGAGTTTTTATTGCGCAGTAACTACCAACTAAACAACTTTTTACTGGGCGGAGATTTACTTTTTGGCGACCCTTTGACTCAATATGTCAATGATGTGGCCGACGTTTTACTTGCCGACGAACCTGAGTTAAGGGAGAAGTTGACCTTTTTTGTAGCAAAAAATCCTTCTGTAAATGCCGCCGCGACGCATCAAGGCTACGTATTCATTAACATGGGCATGCTTGCTCAAGTGCAAAATGAGGCTCAACTGGCCTATATTATCGGACATGAAATTGCTCACTACACCGAAAAACACGTACTGGAAGGTCACCTGGAACGTACCGAAATTCAAAAGAACAAATCATTTAAAGACTTGAGAAAAGCCGATAAGCTATCACTATTGAGTACCTACTCGAAAGCCAAAGAGTTTGAGGCAGACGAGTTGGGCCTTAAACGTATTTTAAATTCAGATTACTCCACAGAGGCATGCTTTGGCATTTTTGATGTGATGCAATATTCCTACTTGCCCTACGATGCAGTCCCCTTTGAAAAGTCTTTTTTTGAATCGGGTGATTATATACTTCCCGATGAGTACTTTTTAGAGGAGCTGCAACAAATTAAACGCGATGATGATTACGATGATAGTAAAAGCTCACACCCCAATACACGAAACAGACGTGAAAAATTCATTGATGCCTCGCTGGATCATGATTCCAAGGGGAAAGCCTACATCGTATCTGAAGAACGGTTTCACACAGTGAGAAATATGGCGCGACTTGAAATGAGTAATATTTACGTTATCAACCGCGATTACGCCAATGCCGTTTACAATGCTTACCTCAACCTGAAAGATTTCCCCGATAATAAATATGCTAAATTGTGTATGGGTAAAGCTCTTTATTCCATGGCAAAATACAGAAATGCCTCACGTACCCGCGAAGTACTTGCACCATACAAAAAGAAAGAAGGTAACATACAGCAAGTGTATCATTTCTTGCGAAAAATCAACCCTAATGAACTGGCTATTTTAGCCGCTCGCTATTTGACGCAACTGCAAAACGAATATCCCGAGGACGATGCCGTACAGCTTTTTGCCGATGATGCCATCAAGGCTCTGGTTACAGATCACGATTTTAATCTTAGTTATTTTGAGTCAGATCCCAAACCCGAAGAACAAGAAGAGGAAGAAGAGGAAGAAGACTTAGAAAACCTGAGTAAGTACGAAAAAATCAAAAGAATGAGAAAGAAATCTCAGGTTGAGGAGTACTTCAGATACGCCTTTGTAGGATTCAAAGAAAAAGGTGACTACTTCACCCGGCGCATGCAATATTGTGAGGAGAATTTCTCGAAAAAAGAGGAGGAAGACCTCTCACACCTTTCTTGGAAGGAAAGACTTGAAAGACAACAAGCCAAAAGAGTCAATGAAAAAACACAAGCCGAACCCGGAAGTCGAAG
>PXEK01000031.1 GCA_003564735.1 Cryomorphaceae bacterium | reverse complement strand
GCTCTGTAGTGGCGTCTCTACATGAAACATTCCGGCCGGTTTTCCTTTGGGATTCTCCATAAACTTTTTCAATCCTCTCATTCACCCGAGTGTTGCACAAAGAGTGTTACTTTTGTCTTTTGCTAAATACAAACGATTATGAGCTTAAAAGAAACAATCAACAACGATATTAAAGAGGCCATGAAGGCCAAAGATAAAGAGACCCTTGAAGCTTTACGAGCGATTAAAACGGCCATACTCAATGCTCAAACAGCAAAAGGCGGTGGTGAACAAGATGAAGCGGCCGAGTTGGCATTACTGCAAAAACTATTGAAACAGCGTAACGATAGTGCCGCACTTTATGAGGAGCAGGGCAGAGATGATTTAGCCGCCCAAGAAAAATCACAAGCTGAAATAATCGCCAAATATATGCCTGAGCAAATGAGTGAAGATGAGGTGCGCGCGATGGTTATTGAACAAATTCAAAAAACCGGTGCTTCAGGCATGGGCTCCATGGGCAAAGTGATGGGGCCGCTTGTGAATATGCTCAAAGGCAAGGCCGACGGCAGCTTGATATCTGCACTGGTCAAAGAAGAGTTGAGTAAGTAGTTTACCGGAATCGGGTATTTTGGCGTTTTATTTTCGGTTCAACTTGATTGCCTGTGAAATGTCACACCCCGATAACCTCAGGGAGGTAATGAAAACAGTAAACTAAAACACTGTTTTATGAACCCAAACCGAGACAACGAACATACATGAAGCGAGGTAAAATCGTAAAAACGCTTGTAGGAGTTGTTTTATTCTTAATGCTTATTTACGGCCTTTGGAATCGTGAATTAGTGGGCTATGGTCTCGCACAGCTCTCGGGGCAGATTCATATTTTACGTAATACGGTTCCTATTGAAAAGGCTTTGGCTGATACAACCCTATCCTCTGATGAACGCGATAAGCTGCTGTGGATTGGCCAAACCGTAGCATTTGCCCGTGACTCATTGAAGTTAACTACCGGAGACAATTATCAAACGGTTTATCTCTCGCACGGCAAGCCGGTTTTATGGGTGGTAACGGCTGCCGAGCCTTATTCACTAACAAAGTACAAATGGAAATTTCCTTTTTTGGGCGCGGTGGGCTACAAAGGCTTTTTTGATTTTGAAAAGGCTTTGGCAGAACGGGACGATTTGGAAGGTAGAGGCTTTGACACCGATGTGTCAGAGGTCACCGCCTGGAGTACCCTCGGCTTTTTTAGTGACCCTATTTTGAGTCAAATGCTAAACAGAGACTCGGCAGCATTGGCCGAGTTGATTATTCACGAACTTACTCACACTACATTTTTTATTTCGGGCGATGCCGATTTAAATGAAAATGCCGCTACTTTTATCGGCAGGCGAGGGGCTGAGAAGCTACTTTTGAGTAAGGGTCTCACCAAAATGTACAATCATTACAAACGCTCCCTTGAAGATAAAGACCGGGTTAAGGAGTACCTTAAAGCTTCGGCCTTACAATTAGACTCCGCGTATTCAGGGTTTGCCCGGCGAACGGATTGGGGTTCTGACCAAAAAGAAGGGGCTAAAAAAAGGCTGATACGCGATATTGTTTTGGGAATGAACAACTTGCCGTTGCATGAACCCAAGAATTTCACTCCCGAACGCGCCGCACAATTCAATAATACTTTTTTCACGGGTTACCTTATGTACAACAGCATGCAAGATAGTTTGCAAACCGAGTATGACTACACATTCAAGGGTGACTTAAATGCTTTTATTGAGCACTTTAAAAATATGTAGTGTGGCGTTAGATGAAAATGGAGGAGGCTACCGGTTTTGCCGTGTATTTTTACGGAGAGCTACATAAAAAGTTGGTTTATAATGGTCAGAACCAAAAGCCCATACAGAATGCCATTTGCAATTTTGATGCGTTTGGAAAGGAAAATGCTGTAGCCGGCAAAAGCGGAAACCGCAGGTACCGAAAGTGCGAATGAACTTGTAAGCGATGAACTTGAAATAATTGCCGAAAACACGAATAAGACAGACCACCAAAAAAAGAGCAAATACATTTTTCGGACTTGTACGGTCTCTGAGGCCAGTTTCCCCGCGGCGGCAAAACCAAACCCTAAAAGTAATGTTGCGAACAGAGCAAGACTGTAATGTTCGGCTTTACTCTTCACCGCAAAGCCCGTTTGTAAATGATTTTCGGGCCAAATAAACTCCCCGCCGATGAATGATGCCAAGGCATGAGCTAAATAAATGGATAATATAAAGCCCGTAAGGGGAACAAGAATGCTTCGTACATACTGAACATGAAAATACAAAGTATTGATGACGGGAAATAGCAGAAAGACAATCATAGATTGTTCAAATAGCGCACCCGCCCCCAAAAACAGACCGGACAAGAAATAAGTGCGAACAGAAAATGTACTTTTAGAATTGGAAAATAGTTTTTTGATGGCAAAAACGGCAAAGGTTAAGCCCAACAGTTGAGGCGATAGAAAAACAAGTGCCGGGATGAGCGAACTAAAAAGTAGGTATATAGCAAACGGTAGATTGGACACTCGAGGAATGAGTTTTTGCTCTTCTACAATTTTATTGAAAAAAAAGCCTTGAAAGGCGGCTAAGATAAAAGCCAACACAAAACTCAACCACGGGATAGACGCCGCAGTGGAGAAAAAAAGAGAGTAAAAGTAAGTTTCGCTTTCATTGGTAGGTAAGCTGCTTACATTCCACAAGGCAACCGACCGCAAGGCGGCGGCCCCTAAAATAATCACAAATAAGGATACGGGATTACCTGATTTTAAAAAACGTGTTGCCATTAAAACGGTTCGTATTACTTTTGCTTCAAATTAAAAACAAAAGTATGTCTTGGAACGATTTAATTTTTTGGATTGCCGATTTTATTTCCGGAACATTCGAAATTCTTAAAGCCGGTGAAAATTATGTAAATTGGTTATACATTACAATCATCACCGTAATTTTGTTGGGATGGTTGATGATGCAGGCAAAATACAGTAAAGAGGCGAAAGAGTCGGGGGGTTATTTATAATTTCCAATATTGCCGCCAACTCACATTTAAACCGTTGTTCTCGGTTCATTACTGATGAACAAAAAACGAGTCTTGATAACGAGGGCAGCCTACACCGCTTAAGCAATGTGCCAAACGGCTAAAAGGAACCTATTATATATTTTCTTGTCCCTGTAAAACATTTGAGCGCTTAAACCCACGGGTTAAGCGCTTTTTTTATTTTCACACGAAGGTGTTGTTGGGGTTTTTTTCACTCAAGTTTACGTGGCGCAGGCTTTTTCATTTATTTTTGTTTCTTTAATTTGTGGGTAAAAAGGGAGCGTTTCGTAAACTGCGATTGTTTGCGGCATACCGTGAATGAGGCACTTTGTGCAACGTTTTTTTTAAGAAAACAAACCTTAAATATTGGAGTAAGTGCAATTAAGGACTGAGGAGATCGTAACGGGAATGAGGAAAGCGATATTATTAATAGGCCTTTTAGTCTCGGCTATAAGCAGTATGGGTCAGGGCGAGATTCAAGGTACGGTTTACGATAAAATGACCGGCGAAACTCTTATCGGTGCAAGTGTGGTAATTCAGGGAACATCTTACGGTGTTACCACTGATATTGACGGGAACTTCACTCTTAAGGTGACTGAGGGTTTTCCCGTGGTTTTGGAGGTCGCATTTTTGGGGTATGAAAAACAAGAAGTTACTGTAGAGAAGCCTGAGAAGAATTTGAAAATTCGATTGGGAACAGACAGTAAAATGTTAGACGCGGTGGAGATTGTAGATTCCCGCGTGACCAAGCGGCAGCAGCAAGAGCCGCTTACCGTAGAAACCATGGATATTATTGCCATACAGCAAGCGCCCTCAGGAAACTTTTACGAGAGTTTAGGAACATTGAAGGATGTAGATATGACTTCTGCTTCCTTGGGTTTTAAGGTGATTAATACTCGCGGGTTTAACAGTACCTCTCCCGTTAGAACACTTCAGGTTATTGATGGGGTGGATAACCAGTCGCCCGGGCTTAACTTTTCCTTGGGGAATTTCTTGGGAGCATCTGATTTAGATGTAGCCCGCGTTAACATTGTGGCAGGGGCTAACTCTGCCTATTACGGACCGGGCGCTTTTAACGGTGTTATTGACATGAAAACAAAAGACCCGTTTATTCACCAAGGGTTGAGCGCCTCACTCAAATACGGCGAACGGAATTTATTTGAAGGTGCAGTAAGATGGGCTCATGTGTACAAGAATAAAGAAGGAGAAGAAAAGTTTGCGGTGAAGTTGAATGCTTTTCATCTTCAGGCGAACGATTGGGAGGCTGAAAATTATGACCCGGTTTTTGAGACGGAAACTCCACGTGATAATCCCGGCGGATATGATGCAGTGAATATTTATGGTGATGAAGATGTGGCCTCGAACAACAATTTTACCTCACCCATAGGCGCTTTCGAAGCTCCGGGGCTGGGTAAGTTTTATAGAACGGGATATCGTGAAATAGACCTTGCCGACTATGACACTCGAAATACGAAACTCAACGCCGAGCTTCACTACAAAATTAAGGATGATGTTCGTATTTTAATGACCTCAGCATACAGTGAAGGTACTACCGTTTACCAAGGAGATAACCGCTACAGCTTAAACGGCATCAGGTTTTTTCAAAACAAACTCGAAATGCGCAAAGATGATAAGTGGTTTGTTCGTGCTTATGCAACAAATGAAGATGCGGGAGATTCATACGATATCGTGACAACGGCCTTTCGGCTGCAAGAAAATGTACGAGAAGACCGACGCTGGAACACCGCTTACAGTACAAATTTTGCTGAGCGTTATGCGGGTAGGGTAAGAGCTCTTCCCGATTTTCCCAATCGGTTTGATTTTGAAACTCTGGAACAATGGCAGCAGCAGGGTTTAGATCCCTTTTTGGCCCAATATCAGGACTCTTTGGTGCACTGGCACAACTTGAACCGCCAACAAGTTGATTTCCCCGGTGGTGAAAATGATCGTTACGAGCCGGGCACCGC
>PXEK01000168.1 GCA_003564735.1 Cryomorphaceae bacterium | reverse complement strand
GTAGTACAAGTGATTTCACTCCAAACAATCCTTTTGGAAGCACCACGGGTGAAAAATCACTTACTTACCCCATTCCTGCACCAAGTGCAGATATCGGATGCTATCCTTCCACTGGTTTTGATAACGGTAAAGGAAACCGTCACTACACTCATGATTACTACCCATAGTGGAATAATTTAACACGCACAAAGTGTAAAATAAAATACCGCCTACTCAAAAAAGCCCGAAATATCGGGCTTTTTTTTTGAATTATGCGTGAAAAAGCATGTGTGTTACTTTACATATCATGGTCAAAAAAACGGAATGAGAAATGACCCTTTATCATATTGAAAAACTTAAGAACATAAATCTTTTATTGGTACTTTTCAGACTCTTGAAAAAAATAACAACACCCTTTGTTATCGTTCAAAGCCTAACTTACTTTAAGTTTGCATGTTGTTTTTAGGGAACAGTGTTTTGAAAATAAAAAATTGACGGTTTATAGTTGTTTTAATGTTTTAGGTTTTGTACAAAAAATGGAACGGAAGAAAACCCTCAAATTTGCAAGCCTATTTGTTTCAAGATACATGATCGACCGTGATGAGAGCAAACCGAAAATTTTCTAATTTAGAATGGCCGAACAAAAATCACATGTAGTGCCCGTAAAACGCTTAATGCGTTTACTTGGCAAAGAACGAAATGTAATTTACGCGATTTTCTTTTATGCGGCACTAAATGGTGTGGTTGTTCTCATCTTGCCCTTAGGTATTCAAGCGGTATTGACCTTTCTGTTAGGGGGCAGACTCACTGCAACATGGGTTTTACTCGTTGTATTTATTATGGCCGCACTCATTTTCGCCGGGCTCATGAGAGTTGCACAAATATCACTGGTGGAACGTTTACAACAACGAATTTTTGCAAAAGCCTCTTATGAAATATCATACCGTATTCCCAAGTTCAGAGCCGAGTCCATGTATCGAAAGTACGCACCCGAACTCATAAACCGGTTTTTTGATGTAATGAATGTGCAAAAAGGCGTGCTCAAAATACTCATTGATTTTATCACTGCTTCCTTAGAGATTTTCTTCGGGCTTATATTACTAAGTGTTTACCACCCCGTGTTCCTGGGTTACAGTATCAGTTTGGTTATTTTTATTTACCTTCTTTTCAAATGGACTTCCCCTAAGGCTATAGCAACTAAACTAAAAGAATCCTCGGCAAAATATAAAATGGCCTATTGGCTTCAAGAAGTGAGTCGAAACTTGGGCACATTTAAACTAGCGGGTAAATCCCTAATGCCGCAAGAGAAAGTGGACGAAATCGCCGAGGAATATTTACATTCTAGACAATCTCACTTTAAAGTACTCATCACCCAGTTCATGTTTATGATCGGGTTTAAAGTAATTACAGTGGGTGTGCTTCTTATTGTAGGTAGTTTGCTGCTTATTAATGATGAAATTAGTATTGGTCAGTTTGTTGCTGCTGAGGTTATTATCATTTTATTAATCGGCTCCATAGAGAAAGTTATTTTAAGCCTGGAAACCATTTACGATACGGTTGTGGGAGCAGAAAAAGTAGGTGCAATAACGGATGTTGACTTAGAGAGCGAAGAAGGTGAGGTTGTGTCAGAATTATCAGAGCTAGGATTCAAATTAGAATTCGATAATGTTAGCTTTTCCTACCCGGGAATGAGCGAGCCCACTCTTTCCAACTTTACTTTACATGTAGAAAAAGGTAAAAAAGTAGTGATTGCCGGTGAAGACGGTACGGGAAAATCAACCGTTTTACAACTCGCTGCGGGTATATACGACTCTTACAAAGGAAGTATTTTCGTCAACGATGCCGAGCTTAAAATGATGAATTTGCGAGATTACCGCTCACGTTTAAGCGACAGCATGTCACAACAAACTATTTTTAATGGAACCATTAAAGAGAATATCACCCTAAACAGAAGCGGGATTAAAGAAGCAGACTACAAAAGAAGTTTGGAGCTCTCCAACTTATTACCCTACATCAAAAGTTTACCAAATGCAGATTACGAAAAACTTTTGCCCAAAGGTGAATACATACCTCAAGATATTTCTCGTAAAATAATTTTGGCGCGAAGTTTTTGCAATCCTGCCGAACTCATGTTGCTTGAATCTCCCGTACTCGAATTAAGTAAAAGCGAACAACTAAAAATTCTTGACTATATTTTTGAATTACCTTGTACCCTCCTTGCTGTTTCCAACGATAATCAAGTATTAAAAAGAGCAGATATGATTATTACGTTAGATAACGGCACAATCGATTTTTCAGGAGACTACGAAGCGTATAAAGCTCAAAAACGATAAAACCATGTTGGGAATATCAGAAAACATAGAAATTAAAAAGCTTAAAATAGAAAGCTTTAAAAGTAGCCGCCTTGTAGGAATCAGCGAACAAGCGAAAAGAATTGTACGTGTACTCCTGGGACTGCTTTTGGTTTTTGTTTTCACACTATTTTTACCTTGGACTCAAAATACACGTGCACGAGGCGAGCTAAACGCCTTAAAACCGAACCACAGGCCGCAAACAATACACTCTATTATTGATGGACGAATAGAAAATTGGTACGTCCAAGAAGGAGACTTTGTAGAAAAAGGAGACACCATATTGGAAATATCTGAAATCCACAATCAATTTTTAGATCCCGAGCTATTACTCAGAACCCAAGAACAAATAGACGCCACATCTCAAGCCGCAAGTGCATTCGAAAGAAAAGTGGAAGCATTGGACTTGCAAATTCAGGCTCTGAAAGAAAACAACATTTTAAGAGTTGAACAAGCACGAAACCGCTTGAGGCAAGCAGAACTCCTGGTTCAATCTGATAGTATCTCTTTTGAAGCGGCAAAGGTGAATTTTGATATTGCCGACGCACGACTAAAACGGATGAAAGATTTATTTGAACAAGGCTTAAAGTCACTCACCGACCTAGAAACTCGGGAACAAGATTTCCAGAAAAGTCAAGCCGCTTTAATTTCTGCAGAAAACCAACTGCTGAGCAGTCAAAATGAAAAACTCACCGCCGCAATAGAACTCAACGCCATCACCTTTGATTTTCAAACTAAACTGGCAAAAGCTGAATCTGATAAGTTCACGGCAATGTCTTCAGGCTTCTCAACCAACGCCAAGGTCAATAAACTACGCAATGAATACAGCAACTTTAAGGTACGCTCAGGAATGTATTACGTTGTTGCCCCGCAAACAGGCTACATAACTCGCGCCATAACCGTTGGTGTTGGAGAATTAATAAAATCGGGATCTCCCATCATTAGTATTCTACCCGGCGATTACGAGTTGGCAGCCGAAGTTTTTATTAGACCTATTGACTTACCCTTAGTACACGTTGGTAATAAAGTGCGATTCATATTTGATGGTTGGCCCGCCATTATATTTTCGGGATGGCCCAGGCTCAGTAACGGAACCTTTGGAGGCGTGGTTTATGCCATCGATAAATTTAGTGACGACAATAAAAATATGTATCGCGTATTGATTGTACCCGATGAAGAAGATACTCCATGGCCTGAGCCATTGAGAATAGGGACAGGAGCGGAGGCTATTATGTTATTTAATGAAGTACCCGTATGGTATGAAATATGGCGACAACTCAATGGGTTCCCTCCCGATTTTTATGATGATGATATTGAAAAAGTAAAATCTACTCAGCTGTTTTAATGCATTACAAAGTAGTTGTTATATACTTTTTGATGACGGGTATACTCCCTATTCAAACTAGTGTTGCTCAGTCAAGTGACACTCTATCATTTGTCCGGTTTTTGGACCGAGTAGGCAAATACCACCCCGTTGCCAGGCAGTCATCCCTGATCCCCCAAACCGGTGAAGAAGAAGTGAAAACCGCAAGAGGAGGTTTTGACCCCATTCTTTACGGTAATTACAACGCCAAAGAATTCAAAGAAATAGATTACTACAATAAACAAGATTTAGGTATAAGGCTGCCCACATTCGGAGGCGTAGAGTTAGATGCCAACTATGAACGAAACTCAGGCACCTACTTGAACCCGGAAATGACTAACACCACAGGCCTTTTATCTGCGGGTGTGAGTTTAAATTTAGGTCGCGATTTATTTATTGACCAACGACGTGCAGCGTTGAGACAAGCTCAGTTCTTTGCTCAACAAAGTAAAGAAGAACAAAGGCAGTTACTCAACCAACTCTTTGAGCAAAGCGTAAACGCCTATTGGAATTGGTCCCGCGCACAAGCAGATGTAGTTGTATTAGAACAGGCTGTTGATTTAGCGATATTTCGCTTTAATGCCGTAAAAGAAAGTTTTCGTCTCGGCGATTTACCCGCAATAGACACCGTGGAAGCATTTACTCAGGTTCAATCTATACAACATCAGTACTTACAAGCACAAAACAACTTATTCATAAGCGAACAAGAACTCATCACTTTTTTGTGGGATGAAGACCTCAACCCACTTGAGCTTAATGATAATATATATCCTCAAAGCTTAGATATTACCTCTCAATTAGAGGCCATAAATAGAGAAGAATACCTCAATACGCTGGAGAGCCACCCCGCTTTGAAAATTCAAGATTTTCAAATTAAACAAGCTGAAGTTGATCGAAGGTTTAAAGCCGATCGACTAAAACCCAAGGTTTTTGTAAAATACAACTACCTCACCGAGCAACCCGAAAACATGCCGGATGCGGCACTATTTACAAATAACTACAAATTGGGTTTCGGCGTTTCTTCCTCACTCTTTCTACGCCGGGAAAGAGGACAATTGAATATTGCCGACCTTAGGCTTAAAGAACAACGGTTCCAAAGAACCGATACTTATGCTCTATTAAAAGCAGATTTGGAAAACACAATGAATTCCTATGAGAATACTCTCGAACGTCTCAGTATTTTTCAAAGTAACGTTATTAACCTCGAAAAACTACTGAATGCTGAGCAAATCCGATTTGATATGGGTGAAAGTTCGCTTTTCTTAATTAACACTCGCGAAATTCGTTATATCGAAGCCCAAACCATACT
>PXEK01000341.1 GCA_003564735.1 Cryomorphaceae bacterium | reverse complement strand
TTTTTCATTCGGGGTGGCGGCCTGTACTCCCGAGGCGTCAATAAATTCCGGGTCAATTTCTGCAATGAACCTGCTGGGTTCACAGCTCAATAAGTCGCCCCACTTGTACCTGCTTCGTGCAAAACTCAGGTAACATTGGGTTTCGGCTCGGGTTAATGCCACGTAAAATAGGCGGCGCTCCTCCTCAAGCTCGGTAGAGGAGTTGACAGACATTTGCGAAGGGAAAAGGTTCTCTTCCAAGCCAACAATAAAAACATACGGGAATTCCAAGCCTTTAGATGCGTGAATCGTCATAAGGGTTATTTTATCCTCATCCTTGTCCTCCTTTTTTTGGTCTTGGTCGGTAAGCAGGGGAATGTCTAAGATGAATGCTGCTAAGCTTTTGTCCTCACGATCCTCGTCCACCGTAAAGTCCTTCATGGAGTTGAGCAACTCTTGCACGTTTTCATAGCGTGCCACTCCCTCAGCCGATTTATCGTTGTTGAGGTCTTTTAAAATGCCGGTGGATTTTGCGATAAGCGTACCCGCTTCAAAAGCATCATTTTTTTGGATTATCGTTTGGAATTGCTTAATGAGTTCGGCAAACTGCCTTATTTTATTCTTTGTGGCCCCGGCTATGCTAACGGGCACGGCATCGATGTTTTGAACCAATTCCCACATTGGGGTGTCGCTTTCATTGGCGTACAGGTTGAGCTTGTCAATGGTGGTTTTACCTATTCCTCGCTTGGGGTAATTGATGATTCTTTTTAAAGCGTCCTCATCTTTAGGATTAACAATGAGTCTGAAATAAGCGAGTAAATCTTTTATTTCTTTACGCTGGTAAAAGCTCAGTCCACCATAAATTTGATAGGGTAAATTGAGTTTGCGAAGTCCGTCCTCCAAAGCTCTTGATTGCGCATTTGTCCTATACAAGATGGCGAAATCGGAATAAGGCATACCTTCATTAGAGTGTTTGGAATAAATCTCGTGGGCTACGTTTAAACCTTCCTCATTATCTGAGAATGCCTGTGTGAGCTTAATGCGATTTCCTGAAGTATTTGAAGTCCATACGTTCTTTTTGAACTGTTCTTTGTTCTTGTTTATAAGGCTGTTAGCTGCTTCTACAATGTTTTTTGTAGACCGGTAATTTTGTTCCAGTTTAAAGACTTCCGTATCGCCGTAATCCTTTTGAAAATTGAGGATATTTTGAATGTTAGCGCCCCTGAATGAGTAAATACTTTGGGCGTCATCACCCCCCACGCATATGTTTTCATGTCGAGCTGCCAGAGCTTTTACAATGACGTACTGTGAAAAGTTGGTGTCTTGGTACTCATCCACCATAACATATCTGAATCGTTCTTGATATTTGTATAAAACCTCAGGGAAGTCGCGCAGTAAAATATTAGTTTTAAATAATAAATCATCGAAATCCATCGCGCCTGCCTTGAATAAACGATTGTCGTAAACCTCATAGATTTTCCCTAAATATGGTTTTTTCGATTGAGCGTCCTCCTTTTGAATTGTGGAGTTTTCTTGATAGGCCCGGGGAGTGAGTAAATTGTTTTTGGCCCCTGAAATTCTGTTGAGAACCAAATTGGGTTTATACACCTTGTCATCAAAGTTAAGGCCCTTAATTATTTCTTTGATGAGCCTTTTTGAGTCGTCACTGTCGTAAATGGTGAAATTGGAGGGGTAGCCGAGTTTTTCAGATTCAATGCGGAGTATTCTTGCAAAAACCGAGTGAAACGTGCCCATCCATAAACTTTTTGCTGCCGATTCCCCCGTTATTTTTGCAATTCGCTCCTTCATTTCGCGAGCTGCCTTATTGGTAAAAGTAAGCGCTAAAATTTGATGAGGTAAAACACCCCTATTTATAAGGTGTGCAATTCTGTAGGTGAGTACTCGTGTTTTTCCTGAACCTGCGCCGGCCAAAACCATTACGGGACCTTCAGTTTTTTCAACCGCTACTCGTTGTTCTTCGTTTAAATCTTGTAAATATTCCACACTGCAAAAGTATAAATAAACCACACATAAAATTTGCCCTGACTGAATAGTGTCTTATTTTACAATCATGATGAAACGATATTTTAACCGAAAAATTAATTCTTCACAGTGGAAAGTGTAAAATACATTTGTTTTTTGGTCAGAACGCGAAAAATTCTTTGCTTAAATACTTGTCGGTTTCTGATTTTGATTTTTGGTCGGAGTTGGATAAAGATTTTAAAATAGTTTTAATAAACTGACAATAAGCAGGTTAAATCAGTGTTTCAACTCCGGGAAAATATGGGAAAAATTCTTTTTCAACAGGTTGGTTTTATAAAAATATCCCGTACCTTTGCGCCCCCTTAAGAAAAGTGGGTAAAGACTTTGATAATATATTATTTAAATTAACTGTTTAGTTCGAATATGCCAACGATTCAGCAACTTGTAAAAAAAGGACGCACCACCAAAGATAAGAAGAGTAAATCAGCTGCTCTTACTTTTTGTCCGCAAAGAAGAGGTGTTTGTACTCGAGTGTACACAACAACCCCTAAAAAACCTAACTCTGCCATGCGTAAAGTAGCAAGGGTAAGACTCACCAACGGAAATGAGGTGAATGCCTACATTCCGGGTGAGGGTCATAATCTCCAAGAGCACTCCATAGTATTGGTAAGAGGGGGAAGGGTAAAGGATTTGCCGGGTGTGAGATATCACGTTGTTCGTGGCGCATTAGATACGGCGGGTGTTGAAGGTAGAACTCAGCGTCGCTCCAAATACGGTACAAAAAGACCTAAGAAATAAATAGGTAAAACATTTTAGTTTAAAATGAGAAAGGCAAAAGCGAAATTAAGAGAGGTTACTCCTGATCCTCGATACAACAATAAAGTAGTATCGAAATTTGTGAATAACCTGATGTTAGACGGGAAGAAGAGTACCGCCTACAAAGTATTTTACGATGCAATGGATTTCATCGACGGTAAATTAGCCGATAATAAAACTTCAGAAGAAGAAGGAGAAAATTCAGGTTTGACCGTATTTTTAAAAGCTGTTGAAAATGTAACGCCGCAAGTTGAGGTAAGAAGCCGAAGGGTAGGTGGTGCTACATTTCAAATCCCACAAGAGGTTCGTCAAAGTCGAAAAACAGCACTGGCGATGAAATGGATCATAAGGTTTTCCCGAGACAAAAAAGGTAAGCCCATCAGCATTAAGTTGGCTGAAGAGTTGATGGCGGCCTCAAAAGGAGAAGGAAACGCATACAAAAAGAAAGAAGATACACACAGAATGGCTGAAGCTAACAAAGCTTTCTCTCATTTTAGATTTTAATATTTAGCTTTAAGTATCATGGCAAAGAAAAGAGATTTACGTTTTACCAGAAATATTGGAATTTCAGCGCACATCGATGCGGGTAAAACCACTACAACCGAGAGAGTACTCTATTACACGGGGTTGAGTCATAAAATTGGTGAGGTACATGATGGTGCCGCTACAATGGACTGGATGGAGCAAGAGCAAGAAAGAGGTATTACCATCACTTCTGCCGCTACGACTACATTCTGGAAATATCCCACAAAACAAGGGCAACCCACTCCCGATACCCAAGAATACAGAGTGAATATTATCGATACACCGGGCCACGTTGATTTTACCGTTGAGGTAGAGCGTTCAATGCGTGTATTGGACGGTGCGGTAGCTTTGTATTGCGCTGTAGGCGGCGTTGAGCCCCAGTCTGAAACGGTTTGGAGACAAATGGATAAATACAAAGTTCCAAGACTGGGCTTTGTGAATAAAATGGATCGTTCAGGAGCAGACTTTTTCCAAGTTGTTTCTCAGGTTAAAGATAGATTAGGGGCTAATGCAGTTCCGCTTCAAGTTCCAATCGGCGCCGAAGAAACTTTCAGAGGTGTGGTCGATTTGATTTCAAACAAATCTATCATTTGGAATGAAGATGATATGGGTATGACCTATGAAGAGGGAGATATTCCTGAGGATCTAGTGGATACCGTTAAAAAATGGAGAGCTAATTTGGTTGAGGCAGTTGCAGAGACTAATGAAGAGTTGATGGAAAAATTCTTCGAAGATGAAAATTCCATTACTGAAGAAGAATTGATTGAAGCTATTCGTCAAGCGACAATCGAAATGACAATAGTTCCGATGATGTGTGGTAGTGCCTTTAAAAATAAAGGTGTTCAGGCTATGCTCAATGCGGTTATCGAGTTTTTGCCCTCGCCTTTAGATTCAGGTTCCATCAAAGGAACTAACCCCGAATCAGGTGAAGAAGAGTTGAGAACCGCAGACAGGGAAGAACCTATGGCCGCCTTGGCGTTTAAAATTGCTACAGACCCGTTTGTTGGTCGTTTGTGCTTCGTGCGTTGTTACTCAGGTAAAATTGAGGCAGGCTCTTATGTAACCAACATGCGTACGGGGAACAAAGAGCGTATCTCGAGATTATTCCAAATGCACTCAAATAAACAAAATGCGATTGATGAATTGCATTGCGGAGATATAGGTGCCGCCGTTGGATTTAAGGATATTAGAACCGGTGATACGTTATGCGATGCGAAAGCACCTATCGTGCTTGAATCAATGGAATTTCCGGATCCGGTTATCGGTATAGCCGTAGAGCCAAAATCGAAGGCTGATGTAGATAAACTAGGTCATGCTTTACAAAAACTCGCTGAAGAAGATCCTACGTTTACCGTGAAGTCAGATGATGACAGTGGTCAAACTGTGATTTCAGGAATGGGAGAACTTCACTTAGATATTTTGGTTGACAGATTGAAGCGTGAGTTCAAAGTTGAAGTAACCGAAGGAGCGCCACAGGTTTCTTACAAAGAGGAAATCACCGCAGGTGTTGATCACAGAGAAGTGTACAAGAAACAAACAGGTGGGCGAGGAAAATTTGCCGACGTTGTTGTTAAGATTGAACCTTCTGATAGTGACGAACCCGGTTTGGAATTTATCGATAAAATCAAGGGGGGTAACATTCCTAAAGAATTTGTGCCCTCTGTTCAAAAAGGATTCGAAAGCGCCATGGAAAATGGTGTTTTGTTATTGGA
>PXEK01000045.1 GCA_003564735.1 Cryomorphaceae bacterium | reverse complement strand
TCTCTAAAGTTTGTGGCCCAATGTAAAGAGTGCAGGAATCCTGCCGATGCCGTTCCTATAGGTACTCCGATAAGTAAACCTATAACGGTCCACTTTAAAATGTAGGGTAGTGCAGGATAGTTTTCGAGAAAGTGCAGGGCTTGAAACTTTACCTCGTTACCCTTGGAGTTTTGTTTTTGGTTGTTCATTTGTGCCTGTTAAACGAGTTGAAATTTAGGTGGCTAAATCCTCAATATTTTTAAATCATTCAACAGGCGTCATTAGCTTTTTACGGCGGTTGGTTAAGGAAGAACACCATTTCCTTTTTTGTATATCCTCATTATGAGGATTTGAAATTCATCATTTGGATGAAACGCTGCAAAGATATGACAACCCGATGAATTGTATTGTTTTTTAAAATTACGTTCACCCGGTTTTGGGTGGGGATTTGGAAAAGTGATTAAAGCTCTATACGCTCACGAGCATATCGTTTGAGCACCACTGCGGGCGGAATCAAAGCGGCTACGGATCCGATTACGGAAATAACGATGACGATGTAAAGAATATCGTACGGATTAATAAGCACGGGGTAGGCATCAACCAACAAACCTTGTAATTTCACTATTTTGAACTCACTTTGAGCCCAAACCACAATGAGTCCTAAAATCAATCCCAAACCGCCGCCTATGATTGAAATAAGTAGGCCTTCTTTAAAAAATACGGTGCGCAAAAGTTGGTGATCGGCACCCATGCTCTTGAGTATTCCAATGTCTTTCTTTTTGTCTAAAATGAGCATGGTGAGTGACCCTATGATGTTAAAGGTGGCAATGACCAAAACAAAGGTGAGAATAAGGAAGGTGATCCACTTTTCGGTTTTGTTGGTTTTGTACAACATCTCATTGAGTTGGTAGCGTGTTTTTACGCTGAAATCTTCACCCACCACCGATTGAATTATATCGCGGGCTCTTTCCGGTGAACCCCCCTTTTGCAATTGAATATCAACGGAGCTGAGCGCACTTGCGCGTTGCAACAAGTCGCGGGCAAAGGAGAGGGGCACAACAATATACTCGCGGTCAAAATCGGCATTGATGGAGAAAATACCGCCGGTCATAATTTGCTTGCTGAAAAAAGCATTGGTTTGCAGGGAGGCTCCCGAGGCGTTGGGATTAGCGGTATAAATATTCACGGGTCGTACGCCTCCCGGTTGAGCGTTAATTTGTTGCGCCACAAAATACCCTGCAATCATTTGGGGTGTTTTTTGCGGACCGTACAACGTGCTTGAGCCGCGGTAAATATGAATAGGCATGTTGCTCATTTGCAAGAAAGCGTTATCGGTTCCCTTCATTTTGGCAAAGGCCTGTAAATCGCCGTACCGCAACATCACCGATTCTTCCAACGAGTAACTCAGGGTATCCACCTCTTCAAGATCAAGCAGGGCTTGATAATCAACCGCCGTACTGTCAAAAAACTTTCCTTTTGCCGGCTCTACGCGAATTTCGGGGTCAAAGCTACTGTACAGCGATTGCACGAGTTGTTCGAGTCCGTTAAATGCCGAGAGTATAATAATCAGAGCCATAGCTCCAATGCCCACTCCCAACATTGAGATGTAAGAGATGAGGTTCACCACATTGTGGTTCTTTTTACCAAAGAGGTAACGAAAGGCTATGGTGTTGCTGAATTTCACTTTAGCAGCTCATCAATTCTTTCGGCGTGGTCTTGAGAATCATCAACATAAAAAGCAATTTCCGGCACGATGCGCAATTGGTTTTTTACCCTTTTGCCCAGCAAACCGCGCACGGCTTTTTCATGCTTTTTGAGCGTGTTAATATCGGCCTTGAGGTCATCACTCGGGAAAATACTCACATAAACTTTAGCGAAGCTTAAATCGGGACTCACACGAACGGTGGTTACCGTGAGCATTTTACCCGGCAAATATTGCGGGGCATTGTGTGTGAGTATTTCGCCCGTATGGCGCTTGATGAGTGAGGCTACTTTTTGTTGTCTAATGGTATCCATACCTTTTATTTTGAGTGCGCAAAGTTAGCATATTATCAGGGTCATTTGCCGGTTGTGTAAAGGCCGGGAAGTTTGTATTGAAAATCTATCAAATGTCTCAAGGGTTAACTTCTACTTAGCGATTAATTCACGAATAAGTAAAGTTGAGTATAGATCTAAGTAACTTGTGAGCAGTCTATTTGCAAGTACTATGACAACTATACTAAAATCTGTTTATGCCCGCGGACTAAATACTTTTATCGGCGGGTCGGGAAAAAGCATGAAGGTTACCTACATTGAACCCGGTTCTGAAAATGAAGCTATTCCTCATTACGTGGAAGCGCAAGAATTCACCGGTCTGCCCGGCGGATGCTACGCCGCGGTGATGCCTGAAAAAGACTTTTGGTTTCTTCACAACCGAAAGGGGTTGCCCGGTAAAATTGGCGGGAAACCTCCCGTGTATTTTTTACCTGAAGAAAGCGAACCGCTGTTTACCGATAAATCGGCAACATACCGTGAGTTTTATAGCAGCGAGGCGGGTGAGGAAAACGTTCGCATACAAGCGTCAAAAGTTCACCGCTTTTTAATTGACGGCTTTACTCCCGTTTTTTGCTTACCGGCGAAAAAATCGTTTTTACAAAAAAAGAGTAAGGCGAAATTTTATGCTGCTACGGCGTTGGTAAAGTTGACTTTGTTATCTTTAAACTGCGGCTTGCGAATAGTTAGAAACGGTGATGAAATTAACCCGGTTAAGCTCATCGAATACAATATCGATTTGCGCCAAACCCTAGGTTGGGAGCCTGATAGGTTCGCTCAATTGATAGCGGGCTACTTTTCCTTGATGAAGACGCGTAGTCGCGCAGATTTTAACGCGAAATTGGACGCATTGATCAAAGACCTGGTCAAACCGGTATCTAAAAAACGCCCTGTTTCCCTTAAGGAGCGCATACGGCAAGAGATTGAGGCCTTACCTGAAGAAAGGCGTCTTTTTTCACAAGGAGAGTTTGAGGTGGTTTTAACCACTAAAAAGCACTGTCCGTCGGTTCTGAATGAAATCGGAATTTTGAGGGAGATAACTTTTCGAGAAGTAGGTGAGGGCACAGGGAAAGCTGCTGATATTGATGAGTTTGATGCTTATTATGAGCACTTGGTTCTCTGGGATTCTAAAAATAACGAAATAGCGGGGGCGTACCGTATAGGTTTTGGTGATCAAATTATCGAGAGGTATGGGGTAAACGGCTTTTATACAAGTACGCTGTTTACGTACGAGCCCGGTTTTGAACATGTACTCTCCAAAACTATGGAGTTGGGCAGGTCATTTATCGTGAGCGCATACCGTGGAAAAAGGTTGCCTTTATTCTTGCTGTGGAAAGGAATTTACCAAGTATTTAATGAGTCACCAAACATGCAGTTTTTATTGGGTGCGGCAAGTATAAGTAACGTTTACAGTCCTGTATCACGCAAGCTGATGGTTGATTATCTCACTCAACATTACGAAAACGAATATCTTTCTCCTTTTATTTTTCCCAACGTTCCCTGTTTGTTGAAACTGAATAAGAAACAGCGAGCGGCGGTAGCTTTTCACAACGATTATGTAGCGCAGAGCCCCGAATCGCTAATAAAAAGTATTGATCCGCAAAGTGGAGGAATGCCCGTATTAATCAAGCGTTATTTACAGCAAAACGCAAGTGTATTGGGTATAAACGTCGATATTCAATTCTCCCGATCTATTGATGTTTTAATGCTGTTAGATAAGAATCACATCCCGGGAGAAACACACAAAAATTTAAAAGTATGCGAAAATGGGTAAGAGGTTGCAGAGGTGGATACAGACTCGTTCGTTTTTTATACGATACGCGTAAAGAGGTAAATAAAATAAACGGTTATGTAAATACCCCTAAGTACGATGAAAAAGCGGCCGTTTGTATGCGTCGTTGGGGTCGAAAAACGCTAAAAACCTTAAAGGTTGAGGTAGATGCCGATTACAGCGAGCCGGGGCGCCCGGTGATATACGTTTGTAATCACAAATCGTACCTTGACGGCGCTGTAATTGCAAGTTTCACCGGAAGTTTTTTCGTCATCAAGCAGGAGGCATTCAGTTGGCCGGTTTTGGGCAAGTATATCCGCCGTACTCGCAATATTCCCGTAAAAAGAGACGAAATGAAAAGCCGGATGCAATCGGGTCTGCAAATAAAACAGCGCATATTGAACGGCAACTCCGTTGTGGTTTTTGCCGAGGGTACTACGCGATTGGAGTCGGGGTTCTCCAACCCGCATAACGGCGTATTTAAGTTGAGTGCGAAAACGGGAATTCCGATAGTACCTTTGGTATTGGAGTATGAAAATCCTAACTATGCTTGGGTAGGAGATGCTTCATTTTTGCCTCATTTTGTGCGTACCCAAGGGAAACCTCACACGCGAGTAAGTTTTAAATCCGGGCCTTTATTGGCCTCGACGGAACCGGAGTATTTAAAACATAAAACCGTGCAGTGGATTGATTTTAACGCAAAACAGATGCGAAGCCGGTACGACTTACAACTTGTGAGCCCTGTTACTCAAAACCGGTCCGGTTGGGCGGCTGCAATGTGATGAGCGGTTGCGGCGCAATCAAAAAGTGATGCTACCTTTGAGCCGTGATTTCAAAACAACGGCTCTATTTTGTTTTACAGTCCGGCGGGTGGTTTACCTACGTGGGAATAGCCGCTTTTTTGCATTACATCAGCGGTAATGCCTTTGATTTAGCGGTATTTATTCACTTATTCACGGCGTTTGTTTTGGGGTTTGGTTTAAGTCATTTGTATAGGTCTGCAGCGGTGCAGTGGGGCTGGACAAAGCTCAAACTAACGGCATTGGTTCCCCGCATATTTATTTCGGGCATTTTGTTGGGCATACTTTTTCAAGTGCTTTACGCCACCATTACAGCATTGGTTTTTGAAACCGATACGTTAGATTTAGCTGTTTTTTTGGTCAGAACCTTCAACTGGACGGTGCTGTTCTTGCTGTGGAGCGTTATTTATTTTGGGTTCAACTTTTTTAGCCGGTAC
>PXEK01000371.1 GCA_003564735.1 Cryomorphaceae bacterium | reverse complement strand
GTTCAGGATGTAATCAACAGTTACGTAAAAGCACTGGGCGGCAGAGAAGCCGTAAGAAACGTGAAAAATATGAAAGTCACCAGAGAAGCCGAACTTCAAGGTCAAGTATTGACGATTACCGAGATGTTTGAATCTCCAAACAAAACACGAAGTGAAGTTTCAATGATGGGAATGAATTTGGTTGAGATGGTTTTTGACGGCAAAAAGATGAAGCGTACCATGCAAGGTCGCAGTCAACCCGCAAGTCCGGAAGAAATTGAACAAACTAAGGTTACCTCTCAGCTTGTACCTGAACTCACCTATATGAGCAACGATAAAGTGGAGGCAGAATTGGTTAAAGCGGTAAACATAAACGGTAAACCCGCTTACGAAATCAAAGTCACCTACCCCGACGGCAACAGCATCAGCCACTTTTACGATGCGGAAACCGGTTTAAAGGTGAGAGACATCGAGTTCGCACAGAGTCCGGCCGGAGAACAAATCCCTCAAATCACCGAGTACGACGACTATAGAGAGGTGGAGGGCTTTATGGTTCCGCATTTCCTTGAAATACCTATCGGCCCTCAATCTATTGAAGCCAAAGCCAAGGAGGTGTTGGTCAACCCTTCACTTCCCGCCGATGCATTTAAGGTAGAGGAAGTAGAGGAATAGTCGAAGATGATATCGAGTGAATTTGAAAGCAAGCACATTACTGTGCTTGCTTTTTTTATGTTTGGAATTTTACTTTGTATGCGTGAATACCGTCTGCAAGAGAATAGAACGCGGATGACGCGGATTTAGCGGATTAGCGCAGATCGCTGCTTGCGCATAGAAACAGGGAATAGAGAATAGAAATTGGAAAACGGAAAGCCACTCTCGGCAGCGTTTGCAACGCTGTCGCCATATTGAAAACAGATTGTCACAGCTTTGCTGCTTCGCAGCGCAGGATTCTTTGCATCTTTACACTGTTAAAGCCATCTGTACATTTGCTTTGCAGAGCAATCATAACTGCGTTATTCAGTGTCATCTGCGATTTGCCGAAGGCAAATCAGTGTATAAATGCAGAAGAAGCATACGCCATTGCTCTGCAACCGCACCGACTATAAAATCCTAATCGGCGTCAAAATAAAAACTCAAAGTTTTAGAACATTACTTCTTCACCAACTTCAATAAGCCGGCTGAGTGTTCGCCTTCACTAATTCTCACAAAGTATAATCCGACCGGAAATGCATCAATGGAAACATTCTCATGAGGAGCCACATTGAAAAGCGTCAAAATCATGCGTCCACGCGCATCAAACACCTCCACTTTTGAAGCCTTTTCGGAATTGATTCGGAAATAATCGGTTGCCGGATTGGGATAAATGGAAAACTGTTCGCCCTCTTGAGGTAGTTCTGCAACAGAAACATCAGTTGTATCTTCAATCACCGGCTCACCGCAAATCACCAACAGCGAATCAAAATATCCCGCCACCGCAGATAGCGCGGGAACCAAACATCCGGCATGACCTTGTGCACCGCGATTAATAGCTCGGGTGGTCGTAGAGCCGTTTTGCTCAAAAGCGTCTTGCGCCACCAAGCTGTTTTGGTAAAAAACCTGTTCGTCTTCAGTACAGTAATACATGCGTATATTTCCTGTCGGTGTCCAGTCATACAAATCATTATCTTTCAGATTTTCCCAAAGCGGGTGATTCCCCGACGACTGCGCATTACGGAAATCGGTCATAAAAGCCTCGGTTAAGAAGGAGTCAATCTCCTGCGGCAAAGCGGCATTAAGATCATCTAACGAAGAATTACCGTCCAGCAAAGGGGGAACCGTTGAATGAAACTGCGGTTGTAAAACCTCGTGAATGGAGTCGAATAAATTATCGTAAGCCGTATTGTATCCGTTCAAAAGATATACGACATAACCGGGCGTGTCATAAGCGGCTCCTTGAACAATAGGATCACTTTGCACGCCTGACATATCGTACGGACCTGAACACGGCGCTGAACCCAACAAGTTAAATTCACTTTCCAGGCCTTCTGTTTGAATGTAGTGATGCGTTGCCATAGCGGCGTGTCCTCCCTGTGAATAACCCGTGATGAGAACATCATCATTTAGGTTTACCTCTAAAATAACAGATAATTCTCTCGCAGCACGAAAAGCATCGATTGTTGCCGTTGCCTGTGATTCGGCATGAATATAAGGATGGAAGCCGGGAGCATCACCCAAACCCAAATAATCGGGCATAACCGTAACCATACCCACGCCGGCCATCAACTTACCCAAAGTGGCCTCGTTATTATTCCTGCTGGGCACATTTTCTTTTCTCAAAACCGTACCGTGCTCGTAAGCACATAAGGTGAGTCCTTCCTCACAGTCCTCAACCATTGGAAAAACAACCAAACCCGAAGCCGTGTCAATTCCGCCCGAAACATTGGGAGTTTCGTAAGTTACCTTGTAAAAATCAACACCGTACTTTATATCAAAGGCTCCACCGGCGAAAAAGCCCTGAGCCTGTAACAGCATTCTACTTTCAGACCCTACCTGTTCGTAATCGACCAATACTTGGGCGTTAGAATGTAAAAATGAAAGAACACCGACAACAGAAAGAGCGGCAATAAGTATCTTATTTTTCATATGTATTTGTTTTTAAAAAATTCACACAACAAATGTAATGAAAAATACTCACCAAAAAAATGCAATCGATTTAAACGTGTCGCAACCAATTCAACAACAGTAGTCCACCTTCTTTTGTCATGATGGATTCGGGATGGAATTGAACCCCGAAAACGGGCAATGAACGGTGTTCTATAGCCATTGGAATACCGTTAAAATGAGCGGTTACCTTAAACTCTTTAGGCAATTTTTGGGGCTCACAGTACCAAGAATGATAGAGGCCTACTTCTATACTCTCATGGATTCCTTCAAATAATGTCGAATCAGCATTCACGTTTACATTTACCGCCCTGCCGTGCATAACCTCTGACATGTTTGCCAAATGACCTCCGAAATGAAGATACAGAGCCTGCATACCGAGGCAAATGCCCAAAAACGGTTTTTTATAGACGTATTCGCTAATTACTCGGGGCATTTTTCCGGCTTCTTGAGGGAGACCGGGGCCGGGACTGAGTATTATGGCGTCACAACTGTTGAGAATCTCTTCATCAATTTCATCATTTCGCATGACATGAATACAGCTTACATACGGCTCAACGGCATGAACCAAATTATATGTAAAACTATCGTAGTTGTCTATTACCGCAATGTGACTCAATTTGTTTGGCACGAATAATCAACAAAATATAAAACTAAAATAAAACGTTATTAAACAGTCAGATGTACTTTTAACTCAATAATACCTTAAATGCATAGGCAAAGGCAAAAGGAGTAACCGCAGCCGTAAAAAGGAGAATGTACATTAAATCACTTTTTTCATAAAATTCAGATTGGGGATCTATTCGCATGATATCCGATACTATATTGATAATCATAAATATAAAACATAAGATTCCCAGTCCTCCTCCCACAAACAAGAGAGGCATGACCAAATACTCTTGCGGACTTCGACCGTACATTTCAGCTTGTGCTGTATGATCAAACCTCGACTTATAGAAAGCCATAATGATTAATACAGATTGCGTTATTAAAACTGCATAAGCAATTATTAAGGAAACAATTTTGAAGCCTTTATTCATTGAGTTTTACGTTTTTTCTACCACTAAAATAACGGGTTCAAAGGTAATAAGAATTCACATTGCGGGAATCCCTCGCTTAATATTGATAATGAGCAACTCGTGGGAAGGCTGAATTGTTTTTTATGAAGTACTTGACATGTTTCTTTGCTATTATATGCGGCTCAGGCAATGATTATTCAATTAGCCGCTGCAAATTGTTTCACATTTCAATAATGTTTGAATTCGGTTTCACGTTCAGAGAAGGATATATCATAACGTTCCAGCTCCTTTAAAACGGGTTCGTAAATATCTCGTGTTACCGGTACGCGTACCCCCGTGGAAGTAATAGTTTTATTTAAGATCATCTTCACCCCTATTCCCACGGGTATTCCCACCGTTCGTGCCATAGCCGTATTATTCATATCTTTACCCTTGGTCACCATATTGGACTCTATTTGTTTCTTCACACCGTTGAGAGAGTAACCAAAAATATGGTGCATTACAATCATATCCCGATCTTCAGGCTTCATGCTCCATTTTTGTTTGAGAATGTGCTCGAGTATTTGAGCGGGGGTTGCGTTTTTCAATCCCACAATGGTATCTTCAAAAATACCGAGCCATTTCAGCTTCAACATAATATCATCATCAGCGTCGATTTTCAAGTAGTGCATTAACTTGAGCTCTACGGAATCGTGAGGATTATACGCCAAAAACAAATTAATAAACTCCCTGTAAGTCATTGAGTCGCTATCTTCAATTACGTAGCTGT
Source organism: Cryomorphaceae bacterium (assembly GCA_003564735.1). GTDB lineage: Bacteria > Bacteroidota > Bacteroidia > Flavobacteriales_G > Salibacteraceae > Salibacter. The sequence continues at coordinate 622 of PXEK01000371.1, read as the reverse complement.
CATCGGTAGCACCAAGTTTTACAAACACGTCCCACGCACGACTAAATCCCGGGCGACGAAGTGTACCGCGGTAAAGTGTGGGAATATCTTGCAAACCGTAAGTTTCACGGTAGGCCAATGAATCGCGGTTGGCCACTCCCTCAAAACTACCGTAACCTTCAACTTCGATGATTTCGGTACGTCGAAATAACTGATGATACGGAATATACTTATATTTTCCCTCTTGTATAAATTTAACCGCACCGCCGGCGCCGGCCAAAACAACGTTTCGCGGATTCCAAGTGAATTTGTAATTCCACGGATTATGATCACTCTCGGGGGCTACGAGGCCGCCCGTGAACGATTCAAATTGAATCATTTCACCTCCGGCGTTTTTGATATCGTCAATTACCTTCATGGCGCTCATGTGATCAATACCGGGATCCACACCCATTTCATTTAAAATCAAAACTCCGGCTTCCTGCGCATCCTTATGCAACTCTTTCATTTCTTGAGATACGTATGATGCGGTAACCATTGGTTTTTTGAGTGCAATACAATCTTTGGCCACAGGAACATGCATGTGCGCCGGCAACATACTAATGACAATATCGGCGTTGCTGATACGCGACACCCGCTGTAT
>PXEK01000211.1 GCA_003564735.1 Cryomorphaceae bacterium | reverse complement strand
AACTTATAAGTGCATTGACAATGTGCGATATAAAGATGCTTTTACCGGAACCATTTTTACCAATAATCAAAAGTGGTTTTGGGTTTCCATTTTCATGGAAAGGTAAACTTTCTTTGATAAAGTCAATTGGCCCAATATTCTCTATTTCAATTTCTTTTAAGTACATATTTTTTTTTAAATGCTACATAACGGTCTCGTGTATGAGCAGTAGCGGATTTCAAGCCACTAAACTGTCAGATAGCACCGACCTTTGATTAATGTTTTTATGTTTCAAATTAGCACTGAACCCGCTATTGCTTATACACAATGTTGTGCGGTCGTACTTTTTATTTTTCTGTCCGTCAGCGTTGGCAAAGACATACTCTTTGGCAAGTTTTGGCTTGCGAGTGGGCTTTGAGCGACTTGCCAATGTGTATGGCCTTATGCGTTGGGGTTTCACTTCTCTAAATATTTCATCAATACTGCTTTCTTTTCTTCTTCAGTATTTGCAATGGATTGTTCTTGCTTTTGCATTTCTTTCAAGTGCTTTTGTAATTCCTTTACCAACTTTTTTTGCTCTTCTATTGAAGGTAGAGGGATTTTGAAGTCTTCCAATTGCTGTTTGGTAATTGCTTCACGACTGGTCGCACCTTTTGCAATGTTTAAAAGCTGTAGCTTAATTCTTGGACTTACTAAAATCTGATGTAGATAGTTTGGCAACACCTTTTTTGTCGCTCTAATAATCGCAACGTGTTGATTTACCCTTGCTGGTAAATACTTTTCTTCAACAATGCAACATCTACAAACTGATGCACCTGTGATGTTAAATAGTACATCATCTTTTTCAACTATTACATTCTTCAATTTTTTTGCTTGTTCGTCATCAATAAATGCTAAACCATCTTCAAGCATACCATAATCATATATATTTTGGCTTCTAATTAGAGATATTCCACTTTCCTTATATGATGATTCTCCGCCTCTTGGTGTAGCTCCACTACCAATTTTTGAAGTAATTGACTTTAGTGTAACTTGGTTAGCATCTATTGAATCAAAAAGCTTAGTAATAGCTTGTCTTTTCTCTTCAATCACCTTTTTTGCCTTGGCTTCTTTAGCTTCAACGGCTTCTATTTCGGTGATGATTTTTTGTTGAATGTCTTTGGTAGGAATTGGAATTTTAACATTTGAAAGATACTTGTAATGGCGAGTATATTTCTGTGATGCAGGAATGACTAGAGTTTGACAGATGTAATAAAAAGCTTTGGGTATGTATTCAGAAATAGGTTTGAATAGCTTTACACCGTCAGCACCTCTAACAAATTGAAAGTCTATGTACTTAAAAATGGTTGTATGGTCACCAAAAATAATAACTGGTAAATCCGTTACTGGCTCAACATCTGAAACATAACCCGAAATAAATTCTTTCTCTTGTGAAATAACAGGAATATCACCTATCTCTTTCCATTCTGTTTTTTCAATTTTGGTCTGGCTTCCTGTTATAGGTTGCAAAACGTACTTAAAAGCCTTTGTAGGCCATTTGTAATCTTTTGGGTCTGCGAAACTTTCAGCACTTAGGTTTAATCGCTTATCAAAATCAATTTTCTCAAAATTGATGCAGTCTGTGAGCCTTACCAAAGACAGATTATCAGCAAGTTCTTCATCTACCTTTAATTTTTCATCCATAAAGTTTTTGTAGATATAGCTGTTTACTTTTCTAGGGTTGAGCTGGTCGGCTCGGTCAAACATTAATGTATCGCCCGTAAAGTCAATGCCTTTGTAGCCCCTGCGGTTACTAAACTTGTAACCCAAAAACTTTTCTTGCTCTTTGTTGGTGCTTCCTGTCTTTACAATCAGCATTTTTTGGGGGACGGCTTTTTGCTGCGGATAAGCCACCTTTAATGGTCTGCCATCTTCGGTTTGGTCATCATACCAAGCAAAATTTTCAGGGTCTTCTTCTATGCGATGGGTTAATAAGAAGTAGAAAAACTTCTCGGTTTCAATTTCCAAAACCAAATCAAAGAACATAGATTTTAGTTTGGCTTCTTGGTCAGCTTTAGGCAAGTCTGTAAAACTTTTTCGCTTTTTTAGGTTTACCACTTCTGTTAAACCATCAAACCAACTTTTGTAGCTTTTATAAAACTCACTTTCCTTAATGGCATCATTTGGGGTTCGGGCAATAAAGGTTTTGTAATCCTCCATTTCCAACTCCAACTGAGCCACATAATTCTCAAAAAGTTCTTCGGAATTTAAAAAGTCGCCTTCACGCTCTTTGTTTTCTGAGATAAAATCTTCGGCTATATACTGGCAGTTAGTTACAAAATCTTCATTTCTCTTTTTAAGAAATAGCGTAACGGTGTTTGTGCTTGTAGCCCCAAAGGTATTTCCTCCAAATTCTACTATGGCTTTAATTTCAAAGTGTTTTAGAATAATTTCCCTTGCTTTGGTGTAAGCCCCTGCATTGCTTAAGATAGAACTCGGTAGAATGATACCTGCCATTCCTCCGGGACGAAGCAATTGTTTCATTCGTTCAATGAAGAATACTTCAATATCATCAGAATCTGGCGTAACGTGTTCCCACAATTCAAAATCGTGTGGATTAACATTAAGATGTTTCTTAAAGTCCTTTATGGTATAGGGTGGATTAGCGATAAGTACATCTAAAGTTCCGTCCTTAGCCAAGCGTGGATGTTTTTCAAGACCATCTCCAAAAATGATATTGGCATCACCATCACCGTGCATAAAACAAGCCACTTGGCTGGTTCTGGCTAATCGGTAATCTTTTTCCAATCCAAAGATGTATTCACCTGCCCAACGCATATCTTCTTTGTAGCGTTTGAGTTCAGTAATGCTTTTTTCATCCTCAATTTCCGATTCGTCCATTGCTTTAATTAAGTCGGCAATTTCTTCAATGGCTTCCGTCAAGAAGTGTCCGCTCCCACAAGCAAAGTCAATCACTTTTGGTAAGAAGAGCTTATCACCTTTCTTCAACTTTTCCTGAACGATTGACTTTAAAGGAATGGACGAAATGATAAATCGTGCAATGGGTGTTGGTGTGAAAAACTGACCTTCAGATTGTTTATAACCACTTTCGAGCATCAACTCAAAAAAGTCACCCAAGAATTGGGCTTTTTGGTCGTATTTGAAGCGATATTTTTGGAACAGCCGTACCACTTCTTCCAATACTTTGGCGTTTTCTTCAAATAGCTTTTTGTTGTAAACCTCCTTAAAGGCAAATTCATTGTTTTGATAAAACTTCAACTCTTTGTAAATGCGATAGAGTGTTTCCTTTGCCGTTTGTCTTGGGAAGTTGGCAATTTGAGCTTCAATATCTTCTAATTTGTAGTCGATTACTTCTTCGTCCAAATAATCTCGCATTGCTTTAGAGTATAGCGATTGCAAACGCTCCAAAAGTGTTTCTGCATCATCAATACCCTCTTTAATTTGAAAATCGGTGATAGCTTCTTCTCCTTTATTTTCGTCAACGATTTTGGCAAGTATGAGCGAAATGATTCTGTTAAAAGCATTGGAGCGGTCTGATATGTTATTGTGTCTGAGAATTTCCTCAAACTGATTGAACACCTTGCCTTTGTCGTCTTTCCCAAAATCTTTTAGGTCAGAAATTTTGATTGGGATATAACCTGGGTTGTATGGTTCAATTTCAGGCTCGAAAAGACCTGAATTAAGGAAAGTCTGTTTGCCTTTGGTTTTGTGTTTCCATACTTCAAGCATTTCCTTAATGGTTTTTGCTTGGTCGTATGTGATAATCTTTTCAGTTTCTTGCTGATTTACTTTTTCTTCTGTGCTATCTTCAACTTTGATAAGGGCATTAGCTTTTTCAATTTTTCCGCTGTGCTCTCTTGAAGCATAGAGGCAGAGATAACGAGTGTTTTTGTCTTGCTGGTAATAGGAAAAAAGTTGTCCTCCGTTGGATTTCATATTGTCCAACTCTTTTTCGTACTCTTTGCCCCAAGTTTTGCACTCTATAATTAAAAGTGTTTTGCCGTCTTTTCCTTTTACAGTAATGTCAGCTTTTCCACTTTTGGCTGTTCGTCCAAGTTTCCATTTCTTTTCAAGGGTCAGGTCGGCAGGCTTATATCCCTTTTCTAAAAGTCGGTCAACGCATTCAAGCACAACAATATTTTCAGGGTTCTCTAAATGAGAAGTGGTGTCGTCACCTTTTTTTATTTCAAGTCCAAAGTCAATCCGCTTCTTTGTGAAGTCCACAGACATTTGGTATTTAATCTTGTCGTAGTTTTTTGAATAAACCTTTGCATCCTTTGGATTTGCCGAGAATCCAAAAGCTGTAATTGTCGTTATGATTTGCTTTTCTGTCATTTGCCCTTTGAATATTTTGCTTGTTCTTCTGCTACTTTTAAAGCGTCCAAACCTTGGTTTTCATCTTTAATTAAGTCATAGACTTTGTTAGCCAACCATAAGGTTTCCAAGTCGGAATGTGCTACATTGAAAAGTTCACTAAGTTTTTTAAGGTCGTCTCGTTTCAATAGCTTTTGGTCATTTTCCACTTTGCTTAGAAAGCCCTCGCCAATGTCAAGTTTTGCAGCGAGTTCCCGCTGTTTCATTCCTGATTCTTCCCTGAGTTGTCTAATTCTTTGTCCGATTGTCATTGACTTAATCTATACTTGTCCAAATTTGGTCAAAGGTAAAAATAAATTTTCTATTTGTCAGTCGAGCGATGGAAAAAATGGCTCTTTTGGTTTTTCAGCGTTGGGTTGTGTGTCGGCAAAACCAAATGTGCCATTTGTGCGTTGGCTTTTTCAGTATGCCGCACAACTTGTTTATACACGCAATAAACATGCGCTTTATACACCAATATAGAGTAATATGCGAACTATTCATTGCGTTATATTGATGCTTTTTTCTAACAGGGTGTTTGTGTGTTCCGCCTTATAACCATGTATTATGCCCGGATTTTCCGCACAAAAGGTAACAACGTCTTTACGAGATGATCGCACCACTTTACCATAAGAGTTAAGATTGATCCAATAATGACCTCGTTTATAATCAGTATCAGGTTTTTAACTTGAATTCGTTT
>PXEK01000055.1 GCA_003564735.1 Cryomorphaceae bacterium | reverse complement strand
GGTTTAACCGCAGAGTCGCGCGAAGGGTATCATCCGCGAAGGCTCGGGACTCCGCAGAGATGCGCTGAGAATTTTTCTCTGTGCTACTCTGCGATGTACTCTGTGCCACTCTGCGGTTAGTACCATTTGTTTAAACCGCAGAGGTGCGCGGAGGTTGTCATCCGCTGAGGCTCGGGACTCCGCAGAGGCGCGCTGAGACTTTTTCTCTGTGCCACTCTGCGATGTACTCTGTGCCACTCTGCGGTTATTACTATTTGTTTAAACCACAGAGGTGCGCGGAGGTTGTCATCCGCGAAGGCTCGTGACTCCGCAGAGTGTCGCAGAGGAATTGTAATAGTCGTGAGCCAACCCCGAGCTACCTTAACCCATTTCCGGCCGCAGGCCGTCCCGACTTAGAGTTTTCGGAATTTCAATTCCGCTAAAAACTCTTGTTCGGGAACCTTTCAGCCTTCACCTCTCCTTTCTTATAAGCCCCGACACTAAAGCGAAACAATTCCTTCAATTTTCGAGGCGCTGCGGTAACGCGCGATGATATTCTCGGCAGACAACATCAATTCCTTTGCCGTAACACTAACGTAATTCCCCTTGCTGCTTTCTCTGATAGATATTTGTGCCTCATCACCAAAAAGAGCTTCCACTTGTGCATGGAGTTTATTAGAATTGGGAACTATGAATTTAAACATATAAACCGAAGGAAAAGAATGCTCTTTTTCAAGTTTTTGCTTTAAATCTGAATAAAATTCGTCTTTGCTCCTGTTGGGATTAATACATTTCATAACGCAATGAACGAAGGGTTCGGGCAAAAGTTTTTCGCTTATCACACATTTCCGCGTGCGGCCGAATTTCTACTTTCAACCGGTCACCTCACGACCCGATTCGAGCCAATTTTATGGTCTTATTCTTTTGTCCCGCTCTAATTCGCAGTAATGTTACGGGTTGCGATAAATCAAAGCTGACTTGACCATACCGACCAATGTTTTTACCACAAAGATATCTACCGTTTACATCGTACATTTCTGCATATAGCCTTTCCTCACCAATATTGTGAATATCAATTCGGTTTCGTTCACGTCGTATTTCATAGAACTCTTCTTCCGAATCATTTATCGGTTCCAAAAAACCGGTTTCTCGATCTTTCAAAATAAAATCTATAATCAATTTTAGCGTCTGCTCATCTGTCTTTATGTTAATGCCGTCATTGAACAGGTGGTTAATTCCTTTCAAAATATGTACGTTAAAGTTTTCACGATTCATAGCTTTGAAGCGGTCTGCTTCCTCCACGGGAACATTAAAGTCATCATCACCTTGTAAAACCAATAAGGGAACCTTAGAGCGGGTGTAGTTGTACACTGCCGAATCGGAAATATTCATCCAACTTTGCCAAAATTTAGGGTAGGCGCCCAATACGGGAAGTGTATCGGGAACGAGTCCGGCTCTTATTTGCTGCATGGCAGCTAACACTTGCATTCGCTGTAACACGGCGGTTGCGGAGTCATTATTACAACTTGACTGAATGCGGAAAACTTGATTGGCGTACAAAGTGTCAATTCGGGTGGTGGAACCCGCTGCGGAAATTACGCCTTTAATTCCGCGGTCAAGGGTGAGCAATTTTGAGGCTACACTCGAGCCTTGACTGTGCCCCAATATGAAGATGCGCGAGGTATCTACATCACTGTTACTTCTGAGATAGTTCACGGCCGCGAGTGCATCGTTAACAAATTGGTTAACGGAGAGTTCTCGGGCATTTACATCATTGGGCCGTGTAGTTCTTTTGTCGTATCTCAAAACGGCAATTCCTGCATTTTTTAAAGAATCGGCAATGTCTTTAAAAAGCATGGATGTTTGACCGATGAGCTCGGGATAGATGCAAGGAAAGTTGGGCCGGTTGGTGATGCGTAACTCGGCGTTTCGATCTACGGGCCCCGAACCGTGGATGAGAACCAAAACGGGCGGACGAGAAACACCCTCAGGCAGGGTCAAGGTACCGGCCAACAAGAATGAATCGGAACTTTGAAAGTTGATCTCTGTTTGGGTTCTGACCGAAAAGGCACAAAGTAAAAACAGCAGTAAAACCATCAAGTTTTTCATGAGAATATGGGTATAAAAAGTGTGTAAAATGTGACTTGAACAATAATTTCAATAATCAAAAACAAGGCTGTAAAAGTGATAACGGCCGGCGCCCCCTTCATGGCGGTATTGAGAGAGAATACGCTGTAATGAAGGTACACGGTGTATATAATGAAAGGCAGTGCACAAAGTGCAAAAAACACCAATTTCAAGAGCGCTCCCGAAAGTGCGTTTTCCATTTCCCCTATATTCGAGACGATGGCGCGCATACTTTCTTCATCAATGCCGAATAACGGAAAAAACAATACGGTGAAAAGCAACGGAGCACGGGCGGCTGTGAAAGGCGCAACAAGATCAATGATGCGCGGGAAAGACCTTCGCTTAACGTAGGAGGTAATGCCGGTAAAAAGAGAAAATAAAAATATGATAAAGAGAACTTGTATAAATTGAGAATAGGGAAGTAAATCGTACTGCAAAAAATGCAAATTAAGCGATCCCGTAAAATGAATATTCAACACACCGGAAGCTAAAATGAGCGGCAACAAAAGAGCTACAGAAACCATGAGGAGTTTTGAACCGCCGTAATAATCAAAGGGTTTTTTAAGTAACTGTATTGCTTTCATTGTTCTTTCAGTTTTTCTATAATTTGATCTAAGGTGTTGCGCACCACGGGATAAGACCGATTCATTTGATCAGACATTTTTTTTAAGCTGCCGCCCGATTTTACAAATTCCAAGATGAACTCTAAATCCTCCTCAGGTAAGGTCAATAGCTTTGGCAGGGCGAACATGCCTGAAACCTCAGTTTCACAAGATTCACATTTGAGCTTACTCACTTTTAGTGTTTTGTCGCAAGCGGGACAAGAAACAGGTAATCGCATTGAGAATGGTATTTAATCCGCTAAATGCATCAGAGAATCTGTTACGTGTTCAAAGCATTTTAAAATTAACCGCTCCCGTGTGTTTTAAAATTTGACCCTAACGGTGACGGATTAAAATTAATCGCAATTGATTTTATTGCACTTTGAGCCTTCTTACATTTCTCTAAGTCATTATTCAGGATTAATTCACTGCAAAATTAAATAAATAGACAACAAATTCAAATATTATTTATTTCGATTTGAACTTTATTTCACCTCACCTAAATAATATTGATTCAAAATAGAGATTATCACCATGTGTGATGCCTGAAAAATACGTTTTTGTTAAGGTAGGAAAAGTACACTCTTGCGGGCGATTGGAGCTAACGGGTTTGCGGGGAGCTACTCATTTGATTTTTTATCGGTGTAATCCAAGTGCGCCTTCACCAGTGATAACTCCCAGTATGAGTAGTCGTCACCCAAAAATTGTTTTACCGGATTGAGTCCGTCTCTGCCTTTTTTTTGAAAGGCCTCTTTGATTTTTTCCATTTTATCTTGACTGATTAACCCGTCAATATCAACCTCACCCGATGCCACTTTACGTGCTATGTGTGATTCGATGGTGGTTAAAGCTAATGATCGCTCTTGGGCAATCTCTTCCAAACTTTTTCCCTGCTTGTACAATTTGAGGGTTATGTCGTAAGTCTCCCCTTTTTTGAGTTTGTTCCCTCTCTTCGTTTCCTTCTTTCGGCCCGACTTCCTTTCTTTTTCGGGTTGCCGTTCCTGTTTTGAAACCTCGGGGTATTTTCCTTCACTAAAGCACTGTGCTGCAAGCAGGGCTTTATCCATGGCCTTATTCGCACGCACGGGCAGTACAATCAACTCTTTTAGTTCTTTAGCATAAGTTTTGAGTCCGTCACCCTGCTTCACTTGGCTGTGTTTATTTTTCAGAGCCGAATGCAGGTTCTTCAACTTTGGAGCGTAATATTCCACAGCATCTGCAATGCGTTTTTTTAAGAACGCATAGTACTCCAAATCGGGGACGGATTTAGAGAAAGCCAGGTTTAGGAATTTTTTACCGGTTACACGAAATTCCTCAACTTCGGAAGCCTTTTCTTTAGTCCACTCGAAAAATGTCATTCTTTTAGACCGCGATTCATCCTTGGAAAACTCCCTCAAATGGTTCGCAAAGGCAAAGTGCAACTCGTTGAACTCAAAAGCGCGCATCAACAGTTGATTCATATATTCGCGTCTGTTAGTTTTGAGTATTTCATCGAGTTCATGACGGGGCTTTTTTATTTTACTGAATTCAACCAAACCCTCCTCGGGTTTGAGGTTTTTATTGGGTATGGGTTCAGCCAGAACCAAACCTTTTAGTGAGGTCAATCGCGAGAGCGCCACGTACATTTGTCCCGGGGCGAAAGAGCCCGATAAATCGAGAATGGCATAATCAAAGGTAAGTCCCTGACTTTTATGCACTGTTACGGCATGAGCAAGTTTTAAAGGGAAATGGGTAAACGTGCCCTTCACCACTTCTTTAACTTGATCTTTATTTTTATCGTATTTGTACCGCGTATTTTCCCATTGATAGGGTTCAACCTGAATCACGTTGCCCGTATCCTCAAATCTCACGTAGATTTCATCCTCACTCAAGGAATCGATAAAACCTATTTTACCGTTGAAGAATCTTTTTTGCCCCGTGGGGTCATTCGTTAAAAACATCACTTTAGCTCCCTTTTTAAATGTAGCTTTAAGCGGCACGGGGTACATACTCTCAGGAAAATCTTGTTCTATTTCGGCTTCATAAGTTAAGGCTTTACCGGAAAGTGATTGCAGCGCTTCATCATTGATACGCTCGGCCTTATAATTGTGTGTGGTTAGGTAAATGTATTCCTTGTTGTCGCTCAATTTAAAATCGGGACGATGATAGGTGTTCAGGGTTTCAATATCTTGATTCGTGAGCTCATTATTTCGTAACCGATTGAGAATTTGTAAAAAGTTATCGTCTTTTTGGCGGTAAATTTTTTCCAACTCAATATACAGGGGCGGCGACTCTTTGAGCACTTTGGAAGCGAAGAAAAACGAGCTTTCATAATACTTGCCGTAAATGGGTTTTTCGTTATTTTTT
>PXEK01000348.1 GCA_003564735.1 Cryomorphaceae bacterium | reverse complement strand
TTTCAAACGTCATGTTTTTAATCAATTGGTATAAAAAGTAAGATTTTCCTGCACGTCTCAATCCCGTAAATACGTAATTTACCTCTTTCTCAATCTCAATATCTCTTGGAGAAACCTTTATATTCTTCAGCCAATCCTGGCGCTCAACAATAATTTGCTTGAATAAATTCTTCACTTCTATCTTATTTAAGAGACAAAAATAAACTTTCTTATCTCCCCCACAAGACAAAATCACCACTATCTTATCTCGTTTGCGAGACAAAAAGACCCTGTTTTTATCTCGTACGCGAGACAAGTACATGGGTATTCGGTATGAAAAAGGACGGCGATAAACCTTAGGGTTCTGACCAATAACCACTTAAAATACAACCTTTACATTCAGAACCCCCTAAAATCTTTTGCCCGGTCATTTCAATATTTACAATCACTAAGGATTGGCTTACATGATTAGGCTTCCCGAATGCTATTCCATTCCGTTTCACCGCCTAAAAACAATTTTCATACATTCGCAGTTATAAAGCAATGAAACATAAAGTTATGAAGCCGTACTTATTTATCGCTCTATTATTCACAGCGGTAGCCTGCAGCAGCGATAATGAAGAAGATTTGACTCCCAACGGAGAAAACAATAGTGACGACCCCTGCAATACGGAAGCCATCACCTATGAAAACGGAATATCCATGTTACTCACCGATAATTGCAATATGTCGGGATGCCACAACGCGGGCGGTGGTCTTTCGTTAGAAACGTATAATGAGGTAATGACGTACGTGAACAACGGAGCTTTTCGCAACAGGGTACTCGAGCGACAAGATATGCCTCCTACGCACAATTTGTCAAATTGTGAATTACAACAGGTTGAAGCTTGGCTGGATGACGATGCCCCCGAAAATTAATCGCGTATGAAAATCATAAAAATCACAGGTGTTTTAGGTGTATTGGCCTTATTGGCATTCGCTTATGTATGGTTTTTTGTGTACAACAAAAGCCATAGGGACATCGCCGGAGAAAAACCCGCTTACGAACTCTCTTCTCAAGAGTTGCAACAAGCCTTTGAAGACGATACGGAGGCCGCAAACCAAAAATTCGGCGATGAAACCGTTCTCATTACGGGGGCGTTCATTGAATTGGACGGCAATGATGAAAATGCCAAAATCATACTCAACGGCGCGGTTTGTGCAATGAAAGAAAATCCAAATCAAGAATTTGAAGTCGATCAAGAACTCACGGTTAAGGGTCGGGTCACCGGATTTGATGATTTATTCGGTGATGTGCGTCTTTCCGATTGTACGCTTCAATAAAAAATTACGATTATGCATTACAAAAACTTTATCCTTACCGCACTGCTCGCCACATTCATCACAACGGGCTTTGCACAATCAAAATACTACACGCGAGACGGAAAAATTAAGTTCTTCTCTTCCACTTCTATTGAGGATATTAAAGCGGTGAGCTCTGATGCCTCAAGCGTGTATGACATTTCCTCGGGGAAGGTGCAATTCGCTGTACCCATGAAATCGTTCACCTTCAAAAAAGCACTAATGCAGGAGCATTTCAATGAAGACTACGTGGAGAGCGACAAATATCCGAAAGCCGAATTTAAAGGAACATTTGAATACGATGACGAGCCCGACCTTTCCGAACCCGGCACGTACGAAGTTACGGCAAAGGGCACCTTTACCTTGCACGGCGTATCACGCGAAATTGAAGAAAAAGGCACCATCACGGTAACGAAAAACGGAAAAATCATAGCCGAATCGGTTTTTATGGTAAAACCCGCCGATTACGATATTACCATTCCGGCCTCGGTACGCGACCAAATCGCAAACAGTATTGAAGTCACCGTAAAGTTCGATTACAAACCCTTAAAGCGCTAACTCATGAAAAACGCCCTGCTTATTTCCCTGCTTGTTTTTCTTTTCTCGCCGCTCTTCGCCCAAGATGATGACGATATGTTGTCGCTCATTGAAGGTGATGAAGAAACCATAGAATACGCTACGGCGAGTTTCAAAACCAACCGTATCATCCACTCCCACTCCCTTGAAAACACGGCAGAGGGCGTACTCGACTTCAAAATTCAGCACCGTTTCGGGTTTGTGAATACGGGCTTCTACGACATGTTCGGGTTAGATAACGCTCAAGTAAGAATAGGCTTAGACTACGGCATTAACGAGCACATTCAGGTAGGTGTGGCCCGCAGCGGATTTCAAAAAACTTATGACGGGTACATCAAGGCCAAACTGTTGCGACAAAGCAGCGGCGCACGGGTGATGCCTGTTTCATTGAGTTATGTGGGGGCTACCTCGGTAACTACATTACGCGAAGACATATTGGCGCAAAGCTTTCAAGAAAACTTCGCCTTGCGTCATCGTTTCAGCTATGTACATCAGTTTATTTTGGGTCGTAAATTTAGTGACCGACTCACCTTTCAGGTAATGCCTACCGTAGTTCACCGCAATTTAATCGAAAGTTCGGAGTTCGAAAATACGGTTATTGCCTTTGGCGGCGGGGGTAGGTTCAAGGTCACCAAACGCACCGCCTTAACGGGCGAGTATTACTACGTGATGCCCAATCATATCGATCAAGACCGTTACAACAACTCCGTATCTCTTGGTGTGGACATCGAAACGGGCGGACACGTATTTCAGCTGCACGTCACCAACTCCACGGCGATGTTCGAGAACGGTTTCATCACGCAAACCACGGGTAATCCGCTGGACGGCGACATACACTTCGGGTTTAACATCTCCCGAGTGTTCACGATCAAAAAACCCCGAGACTTTGACGACAGCGATTGGTAAGGCCGGGTTGAGGGGGTGAAGCGAAAAGCGAAAAGCAGAACTCGTTGCGGGTGGAGTGGCGTGGCTTGCATGGAACGGGAGAGTTTGGAGGTTTGGGGGCTTGGAAGTTTGGGGGCGCAGAGGCAAATAGCGGAGAGCTTAGGGCGGAGGGCAAGGACAAGGTCGAGGTCGAGGTTGAGGCGAAAGTGAAGGTAAATCAGTTTACCGACTCAACCTGACAGGTTACGCCTGACACCCAACAACGTAACAACTTTCAATTGAGGTAATCACTCTAGAGTTTGTACTTTGCCAGAAAACCTGTAAGGTTTCGTAACTTCCCAACTCCAAAGACCTTACAGGTTTGCACCGCATCGTCAATAATCCGTAAGTATTTGGGAATGATTTAGTTAATAAATAGATTTGAGGTTTAAAGCGCAGCCCGCTTGGAAATCCCGCTTTTTTACTCCAAACCTGATAGTTTTGGTTCTATGTTGTGACAATAAATAAAGTTATCTTTATTGTCAAATAGTTCAATCACCTCATTTTTGCTAACTTGAGTTTTTTTATCTGATAGTATAGCTTGATAGGAAGAGAAAACCCAATCATTAGGCTTGAGACATAGCTTCGCTTCAACCGGATTATAGTGGACATAGTGTATGAGCTTTCTCAGATATACAATATCTGAAACTCGTCTTCTTTTAAACGGCCTGGTAAATAGACTTCCTTTTCTTTGGTACCTTGAATTAAAATATTTCGAATAGGAGTTAAACCATTTACTGAATTGAAGCGGAAGGAAATCAGACACCTCTTGACTCTTATTTCTAGTTTTTCCGGACTTAATGACTCGAAATGCTAAGTTGCTCTCAATCCTAAGAACCAAGTGAAAATGATTAGGCAAAAGACAGTAGGCGTAGATTTGGCAATAGGGTAAAATATACTTTTCTAACCCTCTTAAAAACACAGTGTTGGCTCTCGTGACCAAAAAAGAATTTTCGTTCCCATTTGTTCGATTGTAAATGTGATAAAAACAATCTTCTAAGAGTTGCTCTGTATATTTACTCAATTTTTGAAATATTAAATTCAGCGCCCAAATTACGATAAAGCAACTTGTTACTAAATGGTTTTGTCGGTATTATCATGTTTTTAACTTTTTAAAGTCCTTTGACCTGACAGGTTGCGCCTGTTTCCAAATTACCCTCCGTCTTTGTTTAAGTAAAAGCTTCGGGGATTTTTTTTACGGTAGAAAACATGTAAAGTCTCCTGTTTTCCCAAAGCATATGCCCATGCACGTTTATATTGAACTGTCAATAAGCTCCGCCGGACTAAATCTAAAAGCAGCGTCCCCAAAAACAGCGTCTAAAACCACCGTCCGAATCAAAAAAATTCCCGAAATTTGACACCAAATAACACTACAAAAATGAAATCAATCCTATATTTCTTACTCGCGATATCCATACCCGTTTGCGTTACCGCCCAAAACACCCAAGATCCCGAACGTTACAAACTGCGTAGAGGGATCTTCTCCAACAATCCGCTCGAACTTACCGAAGTTGAATTCGACCTGCATTTTCTTCAAACCGAAATTGAAAACAAACCCACCTTTGGCGGCGGCTTTACGATGGGGGTAACCTTCAACGACTTTTGGATGGTGGGTTTTAACGTAAACGGCGTATCCAACTCCCGCACCTTTATCGATACCGATCCGCAGGCCGTTACCCCCGCGTTCAGAAAAACCTTTTGGGGCTTTCACAACGAAATCATGATCGCCAAAAACCGAATCGTCAACCTCTCCTTTCCCCTCCGTGTGGGATTCACCACTTTTAGCTATAAAGACCGCTACGTAACGTGGGAAGGTCGCGAACCCACGCTGCTTAGAGACAACACCCTCACGGCAGAGGGCGGCGTACAGGCCTTTCTCAACCTCAGCTCTTACGTGAGTCTTGGCGGCGGTGCAATTTTCCGCAGGTACAACGAGCGCGGCAACTTTACCCAACACATCGATCGCGATTACATCTTCTACTCCGTAAACTTGAGGATTTCCCTGCCCCGTCAAATTTTCGAAGAATATGAAGATTAAACACAGAGTGCCGGAGCTCTTCATTTTTTATTTCGTTCAGAACCCCAAACCACCGGCACAGGGCAGATGAAAATACACCTTACCGATCAACAGAAAAGCTTCCTGCTCGCTTCCACCGCAACATCCAGACAAACAAGGATTGAAATCAACTCGTTAACAGAGGACTTAAAAGCTGACTTTTCACTTCCACCGCAACTT
>PXEK01000006.1 GCA_003564735.1 Cryomorphaceae bacterium | reverse complement strand
AGGAGATGGAGAGGTTAAGTATACACCAAATTCAGCCGTCCCTAAATATTGGACACTTTATAAAGAGAACTTTTATTTTAATGAAGATTCAATGCACGTAGTTTGTGCTTACGATAACCATCAGCAAGCTCCGGGTAACTACGACATCATCACAAGAAAATTACAAGGAAACGATATTACCATGGTTCGTAATAGACGAATCCACGGCAATACGCCATGGCATTTAAGGTTTATCTCTCTCCAAGAGGAATATGTTTATTACGTGAGAAGAGACACTGCCACATCATGGTACGAGTTAATGGTCTATAATCACTATAGTCAAGACGAGCATAAGCTCTTATCATTTAAAGGCAAAATGGGTAGTATAACACAAATGACTGCTCAAAGCTTTCTTATTAGCGGACAAATCGACTCTTTAAACGGTAACTCGCATCAAGACTCTACATTTATTTACGATAGCCTAACTCAAAATATTACCCCCGTGAACGCCAATGGTGGAATTCATTTTAACCAAATGCAGCTCATTGGAGAAGACACGCTGTTAGCAAAATCAGAAATTAATAACGTAATCGTGTGTTATAACCTGGCCGCCCAAACCGAAATCTATAGAATTGAAAACCTAAACGGTGATGTAGATTTTAAAAAACGAGGCCCTAATGTTTATTTTTCAGGGAAAAGTTTTATCCAAAACAATCAACAGAAATACTTTACCCACTTTGATGTTTATACAGGAAAGCTAGACTCAATCCAAACAGTCGATGTTGATTTCAAAAATTTTGAATTTATAAATCATATGTTCGTTTATGGGTACGCTGATCGAAACGCACCCACAACGAAACCTATAACAAATATAATTAGCGTCGATAAAGAGTCTTCTCATTTATCATCTCTGTTCAACAAAAAAGGAAGTGTGAGTGAATTGCTTCATATAGCGGGTGATACTTTTATTCTGGCCGGCGAATTGGATTCCATTCACCATCAAGAAGCGGCGCAATTAAACTATATTGATATGAGCAGCGGCGCAATTTTGCCCGGAATGCCTGAGGTCAACGGCAAAGTAAACCGCATTAGGAAATATGACAACACGCTTTACGTATTCGGCGATTTTGACACCGTAAATCAAACTCCCCTCGGCAAAGGTGCTTTTGCCTTTGACATGCTCGCCGAAACCGTAGATACTCTAAACTTTAGCACCAAAGGCAAAGTGCATGATATCAATATATATGATACGGTAACGGCATTTGCGGGTACATTCACCGAGGTTTCGGGAAATCCGGCCTCAAAAGTGGTGTTCTTATCTTCGGATAATTTTGATTTTATTGATGCACCGTATTCCTTTAAAAATGATGTAATAGTAAATCACATTACGCGTGAAGGCCCGCTATTTGGCTTCACAGGTAATTTTACTGAGTTGAAAAGTGAACCTACACCGTACTTTATTGAATATGATTATTTAGACGAGTCGTCGCGAAAGAGAGATTTCAAATTTTGCTACAACACCGCCTACGGTAACCGGGTTTGTAACACGCCTGTGAATGTAAATTATTACGGAAATTCAACTTTAGTCAATTCACATGGTTCTTCACCTTTTAGAAAATCGAGCACATACGATATTGACAAACCTTTTAATTCGTTTTCAGTATGCGCTTCGGGTTCTGCATCCAATAGGACTTTAATCACTGACGACTTTATAATCAGTTACGGCGCTTTTCATAACAATTATATCTGTAATTCCTCGTTCAATGACAACATGTTGGTTTTGGAGAACCACAATGAATATCCCGCTTTTATCTTGCCATATGACACTGATATTTGTCCGGGTGAAAAACACTTTACACACCGTTTTCCGGTTTTGGATGAAAACCCTGAGGATTTAACTTTTGCTGTTCAGAACCTGAGTCCCGGCGGTTTAGATTCCATTCTTTTTTCTTACAGTGCTTTGCACGGCGTTTTTCAAATATCGGGTAAGCGTTCAGATACTCTCTCACAAGGGGCAATTGAAATTACCGTAACAGACCGGGAAGGACTTTCTTTTACAGATACCCTCCATGTTATTTTTCAAACTCAACCCGAGGTGGAGTTTAACTTGGATGAAGTTACGGGCATTTTAAGAATTCCCGGCTTCATCGAAAACCCCCGGTGGTTTTTTGAAGACAGCTTGATGGTAGGGCAAACCGCTCATGCGATTTTTCCCTATGAAAAAGGTTGGTACAAGGTAGAGTACGATTATGGCGGATGTACTTTCGTCGACTCATTTTTAATAGATGTGTTGTACTCCGTAACTGAAAATACTCCCCCTACTGAGGTCAAAATTTTCCCCAACCCCTCAAACGGTCTTTTCACCGCTGAAATTCAGTGGCCCGTGCAGGAAGTATTGGAGTTAACTTTAGTTACATTGAGCGGTCAACACGTTACATCCATGCGCGATGAAGTTGTAGGCACGGCATATTTTAGGTTTGATGAAATTGAATTAGCTCCGGGAAGTTATTTTTTAATCGTAAAGGGTGAAGCCGGGCATGCCGTCAAAAAGGTTATGATTGGGCGTTAAACTGCATTGGAATAGTTAAAAAAACTACGCTTGCTTCTAAAGTAACCGTATTTTTTTGGGGTTTTATATACAGCTTCGAATACACAAAACCATTTCTCAATAAAATACGAAGTACAAATGTGTACAATACACATAAATCTATTCACGGATAAAGCGGGTTCAATGCAATTCGCTACTTTTGGCGCCTCTGAACGTGAATAGCCCATGATGTTGATTGATTCGCACACACATATTTATTTGGAACGGTTTAGCGCTGATTTTGACGAAATGCTTCGGCGCGCCCTTGATGCCGGAGTAAAAAAGTTTTTGTTACCTAATATTGATATCGACTCGGTAGACGCCGTTCATTCCCTCGCCGATAAAAATCCTGAGGTTTTTTACCCCATGATGGGCCTGCATCCCTGTTCTGTTAAAGAGGATTATGAGGGTGCGTTAGCCACTATTTTAGGTCAGTTCGAAAACAGAAAATACATTGCCGTAGGTGAAATAGGCATTGACTTGTATTGGGACAAATCCACTTTGGAGATTCAACGCCACGCCTTCCGAACCCAAATAAGATTCGCCAAAAAGCACCGCTTGCCTATTGTGATACACGCCAGAGACTCTTTTGATGAAATTTTTGAAATTGTTGATGAGGAAAACGACGAAAACTTGAAGGGTGTTTTTCATTGCTTTACGGGCAACGCATCGCAAGCGCGTCATATTCTAAATTATGGCGGCTTTGTGTTGGGAATAGGCGGTGTGCTTACGTTTAAAAACGCCGGGTTGGATTCGGTTCTGAAAGAAATAGACCTCAAACACATTATATTAGAGACTGATGCGCCGTATTTGGCTCCGCACCCGCACAGAGGTAAGCGCAATGAACCTGCGTATGTGAAGCTCGTTGCCGAAAAATTGGCCGAAATTCACAACACCGATGTGGAGGAGGTGGCCAGAATAACAACCGACAACACAAAACAACTCTTTGAACTTGGAAAATAACTACTCAAATATACTGGTGATTTACACGGGCGGCACCATAGGCATGGTAGAAGAGGCTGATAGTGATGTGTTGAGACCTTTTGATTTTAGTCACCTCACCCGACAAATGCCCGAGCTTAAAAAGCTCAACTATCATATTGAAACCATTGCTTTGGAAAACCCGGTCGATAGTTCAGAGATGAATCCCGTTATTTGGATTGGTTTGGCTCGTATCATTGAGGAACAGTATGATGATTATGACGGTTTTGTGATTCTGCACGGCAGCGACACCATGGCCTATACGGCATCTGCATTGAGTTTTGCGCTGGAAAACTTGGATAAACCCGTGGTGTTAACCGGCTCACAACTGCCCATTGGTGTAATTCGTACCGACGGTAAAGAGAACTTTTTGACCGCCATTGAAATTGCGGGAGCTAAGGAGGAAGACGGCTCTCCCATCGTACCCGAGGTGTGTATTTACTTTGAGTACAAACTGTACCGCGGGAATCGCTCGCACAAGTACAGTGCTGAGAATTTTCAAGCCTTTCAATCGCCCAATTACCCCATATTGGCTGAGGCCGGGGTAAGCATAAAGTATTACCGTGAAAATATCACCGGGGTGAATAATGAGCCGTTAAAAGTGAATAAACTTTTTAATACGAGAGTGAACATTTTACCCATTTTCCCCGGCATAAGAGAGCAAGTGGTCAATTTGGTATTGCGTGATCAAGATACGCGCGGCGTTATTTTACATACCTACGGCGCGGGCAATGCCCCCAAGTTTGATTGGTTTTTAGATGCCGTAAAGCACGCCGTTGATGAAGGCAAATACGTGTACAATGTTTCACAATGCTTGGCGGGTGCCGTTTGGCAGGGCAGGTACGCCACCAGTGAAAAACTGGCCGAGTACGGAGTGGTGAGCGGCAAAGACATCACCATTGAGGCCGCCATTACCAAAATGATGTACTTGTTGGGTCACAACCTGAGTCCGGATGAAATCAAATACTACTTGGGCAATCCGCTACGTGGCGAAATGATGTCGGCAGCCTATTATCGATAAACGCGGGATACACTTTATCTTATTTTCAAATTTCCGGTATTTATTTTTTGGTCAGAACCGATGACAGTGTGGGGGGAGGGAGTTTTTCTGCCTTTAAAGACAGTGAGTAACTATATAACAACTTAGATTTTTGATAAATCGTGAGTTTTTGAAAGTTAAACATGTGGGTTTATAGTTTTAGGGTTACCCCTTTAAGTCGCGGCAAGAATTATAATATTGAACCGACTTTATGTTAAACCAACTTTATGTTTTTTTGAACTAGAAAATGAAGTACGACAGAGTTGGTTAAATTCAAATTTTCAAAGAATTTATGGCGTCGGGCTTTTGTTCTCTTATCCCGAAATACGGCATGCAAAAGGTAAGTAGTGACGTATCCCCCCGGACTTACGGTCAGCAAAAGGTGTTTCGCAGGGCGTAGTCGCGTTCCGACGATAGGAGGAACAAAGCGCGAAGCCCGGAGAATACACGGTACCGATTAGAAAATCAGAAATCTTTGATTTCGCT
>PXEK01000271.1 GCA_003564735.1 Cryomorphaceae bacterium | reverse complement strand
AAATACGAAGATAACGCGGTCGTTATCTTCGTATTTATCGTAGATGCGTTTCATTTGCTTTTTCATATCGGGGCAAATGGTGGGGCAGGAGGTGAAAAAGAAATCGACCACACGTATTTTTCCGTCGAAATCATCTTCGGTAATGACTTGGCTGTCCTGATTTATTACGGCAAAGTTGTTAATTTGGCGATAGTTGGTATCTATTCGCTCTTCACCGTTCTCGTCAATAACAAGATCGGTGTATTCACCATAAAGGGGGAGTTCTTTTTTGGTGACGTCTTTTGTTTCGTTGTTACATCCAAAAACGGCGACCAATAAGGTCGCCGCTAGTATTGATTTGTATTTCATGCTATGTTATTTTGACGATAATGCCGAATCTGCTTTTTGAAGCGATTCATCCATCATACGACCCACATCTTTCATGAGTTTCTTTTGTTGTTCTAAATATTCTTGAACATCGTCATTATTCATGTCGTCGCCGGGCTTTTTGAAACCGCGCATCCAGTCCATCATGCCTTCACCGGCTTGACTTAATTCACTTTGAATTTGAGTGAGGTTCTCAATAACTTCCTCGTTGGGTTCGTCGGCATTTTGCAAAGAGTCAATCATCATTTGAAGATTTTCTTCAGCCATATGGATGTCGTCCATTTTGGGCATGTATTCGTCGTGAACCTCCATTACCTCTGACATGAGACCTTCAGAGCCTTCATTTTGTTCGGTTTTGGTTTCTTTTTCTTCGTTTTGCGCGTTGCTTGATGCGTCGTCGCACGCATATAAAGCAAATGCCGCCATTGCGGCTAATATCACTTTTTTCATTGTTGTAATTGTTTGATTGTTATGTAGGCCATTAAGCCTATTCCTGTTTTAAGAGATTCTTCGTTAACGTTAAACTCGGGATGATGCAGTCCCGGGTTTTCCCTATCGGGAAAAGCGGTTCCCAAGCGGTAAAAACACCCGGGTGCGGTTTGAGTGTAATAGGCAAAATCTTCAGCCGTCATGCGTAAATCGAGCAGTTTGACGTTGTTTTCACCTAAGTAATCTTTTGCGTAGCTCATACACCGGGCGGTAACCTCTTCATCATTGTAGACGCAGGGGTAACCTTTGTCTATTTTGAAATCTACCTCACCCCCGAGGCCTTCAACAACTCCTTTGGCTATGCGGGTCATTTTTTCATGAGCCTCTGTGCGGAACTCTTCATCCATGGTTCTAAAAGTGCCTTTGATTTTTACCTCGTTGGGAATGACGTTGGTTGCTCCCTCGCCGCTGATGTAGCCGAAAGACAATATGCCGGGAGTTAATGTGTTTTTGTTCCTGCTGATGACTTGTTGTAAGGCGGTAATCATGTGGGCACTGATGAGGATGGGATCTACTAAGTTGTGCGGGAGCGCGGCGTGACCTCCTTTTCCTTTTACGGTAACGTGAAGCTCATCTGCCGAGGCCATGTACATACCCGGCTTAAAGCCCACTTGCCCTGCAGGGAGTTGGGGATAAACGTGCTGACCTATTACTGCCTCGGGTTTACTCTTTTTAAATATGCCTTCTTTTAACATGAGGGAGGCACCGCCCGGCAATCTTTCTTCACCGGGCTGAAAAATGAGCTGAATTGTTCCGCTAAACGAGTTTTTTAATGAGTTGAGTATTTTGGCCGCTCCGAGCAGACATGAGGTGTGAACATCGTGTCCGCAAGCGTGCATAACGCCTTTGTTTTTCGAGGCAAAGGGCAAATTTGTTTTCTCGGTGATGGGCAGGGCGTCCATATCGGCGCGCAGGGCAATTCTTTTTCCGGGGCCGTTTCCTTGAATTTCGGCCGTAATGCCCGTTTTGACCCAACCGTGCTTGAAGGGAATACCCTCTTTACGCAAGAATTCGCAAACGTACTCTGATGTTTTGAACTCTTCATAAGATAGTTCGGGGTTGCTGTGCAGGTGTCTTCTTACCTCCAGCAACTCATCGTAGATGTTTTCTGCTTTTTGTTGAACGGCTTCTTTTACGTCGCGAATATCTTTCATAGAAGGACAAAAGTACATAAACTTGGCGATACGCCGTTTTGTTTACATTTGTAACCTTGTATGAAAAAACGATTTAAATCTAAGCGGTATCAGGTCTTGTTATTTCGGTGTACTGTTCTTATGCTTTGCGTTTCACTTACCTCTTGCGATTGGCTCGTGAAAAAGTATTACGGTATTACCGATTTAGAAAAATTTGATAAACAAGCTTGTGAAGTTTTTCTTGCCGGCTTCGATTTTTCAGATTTCGACGGGGTGGAACAAATGTATTGGGCCGGTGACCGTTTGGAGAAGTTTGCGAAGGAAGTAACCGCCGGTCAAGACTTTTTAAGTGCCAAAGATTTAAAGCAGCCCGTTCAAATGATATATTTGAACGCCCAACACGAAGTAGTTTCTTATCACGCCAACTGTTATGTGCCGGCCGGCGCTTCCGGTTTGAATTGGAATTACGATCATCGGTTTGGTGTTTTTCCTCCTCAATCTGCCGTTGAAATTGACGAGTCTTTTGTTTTACCTGCCGGCGTTTGGGGTTCTGACCAAAATGACGAACCCCCGAACTATACCGTGGTTGTTTTATGGACTTTGGCTTTTGAAGGTCCTGTAACCGATGCTGTAAATACGGTACTGAAAAATAAACGAGAAAAAGCGGCTGAAATGAATTTGCGTGCGGTGTTTGTCAATACAGATCAGTTTTTTGCATTAGATTCAACACCCAAAGGAGTAGAGTAAAATTACGAACTTGCTAGCAGTACGGGGTAAAAAAAACGCCCAAAACTCGAGAGTTATGGGCGTTTTCGTAGTAGTTTGGTATTTGAATTTTAGATGGTAAAGGATAAACCTACACCTAAAACTTGTTTGAATTGTGTGCGCGGACCCGTGATGGGGTTTCCGGCTTCATCGGTTCCTACACGCACGCGAATGTCATCATCATAAATGAGGTTGGTGGTGATGTTGGCACTCAACCAGCTGTTCACTTTCATGTTCACCATTAAATCCCAAGTTACGTTGAGGTTTTGCGGTTTTTCGATGTAGTTAGAGAAGAAATCGGCACGGGTTTCAACGGATACATTTTTGAAAACCTCTTTTTTGATGTGTACTCTAACGTACCCACCAAACTCATATCGTGTTCGGTTGCCGTCGGCAATTTTATTCCCGGCATCATCAAATTCGGCGGATTTCACCCCAAATTCGCCCCTGTCGGCAAGTTCTTGAAGTCTAACATGAGTGATACGAGCGGATAGCGGCGAGACGTTAATGTTGAGCCATTCGTACTTTTCCCATTCCACACCTAAACCACCGAGTAAGTAAGCCGGGGCAAATGCGTGAGAAATTCGTCTCACTTCTCCCGTTTGGCCGTCGGTTGTAAAACCTTCGGTAAATTGTGTTCTAAAGGTGGTGAAGCCGGTGAAGGTGTAATCTTCATTCATTCGATAACCCAATCGCGAGCCAATTTCATAGCGGTCGTCGGTTTTAAAGAAGTCACCTTCTGAAAGTCGGGAAGTACCAAAAGCCGCCTCGGCGAGATTTCGCCATCTTAAACGGCCTTTGTTGTATTGAAGTTGGTAATTGAAGAAACCGTTTAATGCTACAGAGCTTTCGCCACCCGCCTGCCAATTGGTAAGGCTCACTTGTGAACCGGTAATGGAGAATGTTCCTGAACCTTTCCAGTTTGTGGTGTCTTTGGTTTCATCTTGTGCAAGTGCCAAAGAACCTACAAGTATTAGGAACGTTGTGAAAAACGCGAGTAAAGTTTTTTTCATAATAAATAACCGTTTTAGTTTGGGAGTGCAAAAGAAGGTTGTTTTTAAAAAACACCAAATAAAATTCGGGTGAAATTTAATCAAATTGGCAGCGTTGTAAGTGTTTATTGGTCAGAGCCCTTTACCTCTGTGGGATTTCTTGAGCCGGCCCACAAAAAGTAGAGTCCGGCCAAAACGAGTGGAATGCTCAACCACTGTCCCATATTCAATACCATTTCTACTTCGAAGTCTTTTTGTTCGGCTTTGAGGAATTCAATTAAAAATCGAAAACCGAAAACGAGAGACAGGAACGCACCAAAAATAAAACCCCTTTGGTTTCCCTTACCAAATTTGAAATAACTCAAGTATAGAATAGTGAATATACCAAGGTAAGCCACTGCTTCATAAATTTGTGACGGGTGGCGGGGAATGGAATCTACTTGCATAAAAACCACCGCCCATGGTACATTTGTAGGGCTTCCTATGATTTCTGAGTTTAAGAAGTTGCCCAGCCTTATAAACGCTCCTGCCAGAGCAATGGTAATCACTACGCGATCGAGTGTCCATAAAACGTGTTGTTTAGAAACTTTTTTAGACCAAATGTACAGGGCTATAATATTTCCCGCTGCGGCTCCGTGGCTTGCCAGTCCGCCCTTCCATATCATTAAAATTTCATTTAGGTTTTGACTGTAGTACGCCCAATCATAAAAAAACACGTGCCCTAATCTTGCTCCCAATACGGTTCCGACCATTACATAAATAAGCAGCGAATCTGCCCACTGCTCGGGTCGGTTTTCTATTTTGAGAATTTTTTTAATGATTTGAAAGCCCACCAAAAAGCCCGCCGCAAAAAGGAGTCCGTACCACCTAGGCTCCAGGCCTATATTTTCAAAGAGCGACGGAAAAAAGCGCGGATCAAAATTCCAGTAAATTTGTGCTGTGTTCAGCATATATTTGTGTTTGAGTATTGAGCGACAAATGTACGTGTTTTGAATTTGAATGGCATTAAAGTTTTAAACTTTGAACTGTGATGTGTTGAAATACAGAAGCTTTGTTTCTTTTCGTTAGTGACAGTGCAACAATACTCGTGTTTTACACTTTGTATGTTGGTGAAAAGTAAAGAGCACATAACTTATTTAAACCGTTGGTTTAAAAATAAACAATGGAAGCCTTTAGCCTTTCAAAAAGAAGCGTGGAACGCCTATGCTCAAGGTCGTAATGTGCTTATCAATGCGCCTACCGGCAGTGGAAAAACTTATGCGGCGG
>PXEK01000226.1 GCA_003564735.1 Cryomorphaceae bacterium | reverse complement strand
TAATCAGGTTCGGGAACGAGGTCGCTCACATCATCAAACAACTCTTTGTGTTGCCCGGTGAATACCGTTTTAAAGGGGATTTTACGCTCGGTTAATTCTTTAATTACCGAGCTGAATTTTATTACTTCGGGTCGCGTACCGAAACATATTACTACCATGTAAAGTATTGCTTTAGAAAGCAAGCGAAAGTAGGAAATATAAATTATCCGGCGTTAGATAGTTCACGGAAAATGAAAAAGACAGATAAGTGAGATTTACCGACCTTATTATTATTGCAATAATTCAACTAAAATAAATTATTTTTTCGCCGGAAATTGCCAACTCACCTCTTATTGATTAATAATTTTCGAACGGTGTATCTCTCCGTCTCGAGTTTGCACTTGTAAGATAAAAACACCCTTAGGTTTTATGCTCAACTCATTGGTAAAGTCATTGAGGTTCTTGTCCAACAGCTGTTGCCCGGTAAGGGAATACACTTGTATTTGGGTAATTTCCACATCTGCCTCAATTCGAAAATTGCCTGTAATTGAAGGATTGGGATAAACACGAAAATGACTTTCACTCGGCTTTTCCCCAACAGATGCCGCCGGGTAAGTGTCAATATCACGTAAGTTTAATTTTAAATAATAAGGAGATGCACCTACCCCACCTTGCGCTATTATGGTATTTTCAAAATAAATCAAATCACTGTAAGTGAATTGTTCAATTTGCGTTGCCGTATCAAACAACACCCTAAAATCCTCTGGGTGTAATTGGGAAATCCAACCGGTTGATGTTGGTGGTGATTCATCATATGTAGTACGGCCATAACACACTATTCCTTTTGTCGGGTGATAAATTATATCTCGAAAATCAATAAAATGAGCATCCTCAAAATTAGACTCAGTAACAACACGCTTGCTTTGCAATACATTCCCGGCTGAATCCAACTTAAATAAATTAGGTACTCGCAAATTTTTTCCGTTGCTGTCTATAGGGACGCTTGAAAAAAACATAATAGCCGGAAGAGTCTAAATACCATGTAGTTCCGTAATAATCAAAATCAACCGGAATTTCTGTATAATTACCTGTTGAGTCAAAAGCTAAAAACCCCGTAGAAGTTCTCACATATTGAAGTCCACCGGTTTTTATTACCGGAGCTATACGAATTATTCGGTAATCATTAAAAACGGTATCTACACCCAACAATTCTCCGGTTTCTCGGTGAATTCCCTCTACCTCGCTAAAAAGGTAATTCACCCTGATTACGGAATCATAAATAGGAAAAAACATGTGACCTGCACCAAACTCATGTTCGAAGTCAATAGGCAAATCATCACTTACCCAGAGTACGTCGCCGTGAGTATTCAATTTCACAATGTAAGGAGCTGCACCGTGAGGTTTTTTCTCCGCGTATAAATAGATATTATCTTCTGCATCTACTGCTACATTGGTAAACTCAGTGGGGACATCTGTTCGTTTTAGTACGGAGTCTGCTTGAAAATCTCGACGCCAAATTTCTTGGCCGGTTGTATCAATTTTGATCACCATAGCATACTCCCCGGCAGTGATTAACTCCCCTGAATTATTGAATATAGTTTTGTGCGCAAAAGTACCTCCCTGTCGTTGTTTGATTACTGTTACTTTTTGGGCTTGAACAAACAAGCCGGTTAAAAGCAGGATTATACATGTTATTATTTTCATTTCTGCGGTTTTATTATTGGTTGATAATCTTGGAGCGAAAAATCTTTCCGTCACGTGTTTGCACTTGTAAAATAAAAACGCCCTTGGTTGTTATGTTCAACTCATTGGAAAAGTCATTGAGGTTTTTGTCTAATATTTGCTCTCCGGTGATTGAATACACCTGTATTTGGGTGATTTCCAAATCTGCCTCAACTCGAAAATTGCCTGTAATTAAAGGGTTGGGATGAACAGGAGGTGTTGTGAGAGAGGCGTCAAAATCATGTTGGTCTTGGAATACATTTTGAGACGTCAATAACATGAACTATGTCGGTGAGATTGTGTGATTTTTCGTTTTAGTTAGTTTTAAGTTAGAATGCAAATGTAATTAAAAAAACAACTGCCCAAATTAAAAACCGACAATTACAAAGTATCAAGGTCACTGTACCACAACACCATTAAACTAAATACACATCAGTTGCGAAACATATTCAATAAGGTATAATTTAAGAACAGTTATCAGCTAACTGCAACCGAAACATCTTTGAAGCCTTAAAACATTTAGAATTTAAAGTAGCTTGTTAAAAATAAAACGCACCTACTTTTCGTTCTCCCGATTCATTTCATTTGCCACAATATTGGCAAAAAGCCTGAAGGCACCGGGAACACCGGCGGGAAGTTGCCTAAAAAAGCTGATTCCCGTATAAGTAAATCGGCCTTTGCCGTATTGAGCCGTAATCAAAGAGCCCCGCTTTAAGTTCTCGCCGGGATCATTCCAAGCAAACAAAGTAGTAAAATCATTTGACCATTCATCGGGAAAATAAAGTCCGCGCTCCTGCACCCAACCGTCAAAATCCTTCACCTCCAATTTATTGGGCATGTTCATCAATGCGTAATTGCGGTCTAAAAACGCCACAGGCGCCTCTTCAACCGTTACTCGATCTCTACTCAACCGAAAAGGATACGGCCCTATGTTTTTATCATCCGGCAAACCAAAACTCGTATTGTACTGCACTACGTAATTCCCTCCGGCTTCCACATAAGTGTTTAAAGCATCGTTTAGGTCGTACATTTCGGGATTGGTATTATACGCTCTAATGCCGGCAATCACGGCGTCGTATTTCATTAAATCGTCGCGCGTTGTGCGTGCCGGATCCAAAAACTCTACTTCATAACCCAACTGTTTGAGCGCCGCCGGTACTTCATCACCGGAGCCCTCAAAGTAGCCGATTTTTCTTCCTCGCACTTCAATGGGTGCGCTCACCAAAGTGACTTTGGTTTTGGGCATCACGGTTTGAGTTTCAATGTGAATGTACTTCACTTCAACCAAGTCGCGAGCAGCTTGTCCGTTGATGGTAAATTTCAAATCAAATTGATTTTGCTCCGCAGAGGGGAACAGGGTAAAGGTTCTAAATTGTACCTCATCGGCGGGCATTTCGTCAATTTTGTACTCTTCGGGTTCTGATCTCCAGCCGCGCGGTAAATCGGGTTTAACCACCAACTCTCCCGCATCGGCATCGTAGGTTTTTATTTTTACCGTTACTTCTTTGGGGTTTTCGTCGGTAAACAGAATGGTTTTTTGATCGCATGACATGCTCACTTTTGGAATAACGGCGAAAGGACGATACAACTCTCCGTCTTTCCTGCTCCGCCATTTGTAGCGCAAATCACGGTCAAATTCCATATCGCCGTATTTCGTTTCTATCGTGAAGGTGGCTTTTGAAACGGCCGGATTTTCTGCCAACCCTATCCAATCGCGGTTCGAAAACGGGAACAGGTTGTTTTGGGGTTCTGACCATAACCAATAAGGTGGTGTAATTTCATTTGAAATCACTACCGATTCCTTTACCGTACTTTTTTCATTGCTCAAAATTTGCGTCACATCACGCTTAATTCCATGAATGCGAACCGATTTCAATGTATGCGGATTATCAAGCTGTGAAATGGCTTCAGCCCTCACCGCTACCTGAGCGCCCGTGGTGGCGTAGGGTACTTCGCTCAAGTACTCAAAGTACAACCCCGCGCAGGCTGTGTATAAGTCTTTGATTTGCTCTAATTTGTACGTTTTAAAATGATTATCAGGCATATTTTCGACTTCGAAATACAGTTGAGCCAGGGCATCGGTGCTTTTTTGCGGGGCGGTATGGTCGTAGTTTGTCAACAGCTCATCAATACGCTTTTGGATTTTTTTGCCGCCTTCAACGCGAGACCAATCGGTAATGATGTTTTCAAAAAGCGGTTCTGTTTTTTGGTCAGATCCTTTGAGCAACTCCAAATATTCGAGCTGATTGCCGCGCGGACGCAATGCGCCAAAGCCCTGACTGCGGTGTCTGCTGCGGCTTTCCGCTGCCATTACGGTGTAAGGTTGCCCTAAAAGTTCGTTGTAAACCCCCACGTTGGTGAGGTGGTATTCCTCGGGGTGGTCTTCAATTTCTTTTTTCCACCAGGTACTGGCGTTAAAGTAAAGTTTTGGCGTTTGCCAAGGGCCGTATTTTTTACTGCTCTCGGGAAAAGCTTCCTCATCGGCAGCGATTTCATAAGCCTCGGCCGCCAATATAGAAGCTGCGGAGTGATGACCGTGGCCGCCGTAATTGTAGGCCGGGAAACGGGTGATGATAATATCGGGCTTAAAGTATCGTATCACATGCACTACGTCTTTCAACACGCTGTCTCGGTTCCATTTTTCGAGGGTTTCTTCATGCGTTTTTGAGAATCCGAAGTCGAGTGCGCGGGTAAAGTACTGTTCACCGCCGTCCACTTTGCGGGCTTCTAAAAGTTCTTGGGTTCTGATCAATCCTAAAAGAGCGCCTTTTTCGTCGCCGATGAGGTTTTGTCCGCCATCGCCGCGAGTCAGAGAGAGGTAGGCCGTGCGGACTTTCTCTTCGTTTGCCAGTCGGGAGATGAGTCGGGTATTTTCATCATCGGGGTGCGCCGCGAGATAAAGTACATTGGCGGTTACGGCCAGCTTTTCCATTTCATGACGT
The DNA here is from genome assembly GCA_003564735.1 of Cryomorphaceae bacterium. Lineage (GTDB taxonomy): Bacteria > Bacteroidota > Bacteroidia > Flavobacteriales_G > Salibacteraceae > Salibacter. The sequence goes on along the minus strand of PXEK01000226.1, from coordinate 443 downwards.
ATTTGGGCGCTGTTCCACTCGGGGTTTTGGGCTTTGAGGCCGATTGATGTAAGTACAATCAAGGCGGAGAGGCACAGTTGAAATGCTGTTTTGGGGGTGGTGAATATCGGGGCGTTTTTCATTTCTGCGTTTTGTTTTCGGATGGGTGTGCAATAATACAAAGGTTGAGGGAATTTTGTGTAAACAAGGTAAAGGTGGGATTGTTGGGGAAAGGTGAAAGGTTAAAGGTTTAAAGTGAAGGGTGAAAGGTTTCGTGAACTGTGAACTGTAAACCGTGAACTGAAAAGACGTTGCGGGTGGAATCACGAATGCTGCAAGGAAGGAGGAGGACGAGGTCAAGGACAAGGACAAGGTCGGGACAAGGATTGAGGTTTCCCGAACAAGAGATTTTGCGGAATTGAAATTCCGAAAACTCTAAGTCGGGACGGCCGGTGGCCGGAGCT
>PXEK01000050.1 GCA_003564735.1 Cryomorphaceae bacterium | reverse complement strand
GCCAAACCGATTTTCAACGCGCAAGTGAATGGGGAAAGTTCCCGTATCAGATGACATCATAAATCGCGGGTTGCTTTCAAATGAGGAATCTTGCCCGGCAAAATTCCACTGCCAACCTACCACGTCTGTGCTCGATTGATTGCGAAATTGTATATTGGTGCTGAATATAGTTGTCGGGTTGGGATCCATATAAAAATCAGCCTCCGGGGTACGGTACACACGCAGGTAGTTTCTTCTTCTTAATTGCCCTTCGCAACCCTCAGGCGTAATGATATGCATGGTAACATCATAGCCCCCTACAGACATATCCTGCATGTCAACCGAAAAGCCGGTGATAGAAAAATTACCTATATCCCACCGCACAAACTGCACGGGCTCTGTTTGGTTCACCAAAGTAACATTAAACGGCTCACACCCTTGAGTGGTATCTGCCACGGTAAAGTCAACTTCGGGTATTTCCCGAACGTTTACGCGAATAGTGTCTGTAACCGGCGGACTCCCGCAGGCATCACTCAACCTAACAATATACGTTGTTGTGCGATTGGGATACGCATTGACGCTTTGACCCACGCCGGCGCTAAGTCCGATAAGTGGCGTCCATTCGTAACGAAAGCCTTGTCCGTTGCCACCCTCGCCAATAGCGCTTAAGAAAACCGTATCGCCGGGGCAAATTTCAGTTTCTTTTTCTGTAGTTACACTCAATGAGTCATACAGTTTGATTTCAAAAATTTCCACATTTGAAACACAACCGTTTACATCCTCAGCGTAAACAGCGTAAGTGGTATCTTGTCCCGGGCATACCGTTTGTACACTTCCCGCATTTGAAATGCCCGTCCATATAAAGTCGTACGCATTTCCTGTTCCTCCCGATGCAGTAGCCGAAAGGTTGATACAGTTACTTACGCAAATGGTTTCTTCATTAAACGGTGTTTCCAAAATAACGGGATCGGGCTCAATGAGTAGCACTTCATCTCTTACCTCACACCGGTGTGCCGAATCTCGAACTATAATTTCATATCGACCGGCTTCAAGACCGGTGAAGTTATTGCCGGGACTAAAGTTTTGACCGCCGTCAATACTGTAAGAGTAGGGTCTTTTACCCCCTTGCGGGTGAATGGTAATTCTTCCGTCTTTATTGCCGTTGCAACTTAAGTCATCTGATACAATAGAGTCTATAATCAATTCGTCAGGTTGTGTGATGTTAAACGGTACTTCTGTTTTACAGCCGTTTCCATCGGTTACATCAAACATATAATTGGGACCCGAGCACAAGTTCCATGAAGTATTGGTGTTGGCTCCGTAGCCATTCCAATTGAATGTATAGGGCGGGGTGCCGCCGGTTACATCGGCTTGAGCTTTTCCGCCGCAAGCTTCAAAGCACGTATCGTGGTTGAGGGTGATGTTGGCAAGTAATTCATCGGGTTGGGAAATTACAATGGGTTCCGGATCCGTTGTACAGCCAAAAGAATCACGAACGATTACCACGTAATTGTTTGCCGCTATACTGTCAAAATCAAAACCTAAGCTCCACGCGGCTCCATTATTTATGCTATACTCCAGCGGTGCTGTTCCGCCCCGACCATAAACTTGTATGCGTCCTCCATCGTTTTCAAAGCATTCTAAATCTCGGGTTATCACTGAGTCTAAAAATAACGCGTCGTTGGTTTCAACTATAACTTCCATAGGTAATGTGGTACAACCGAAATCATCGGTTACCGCTATGGAGTACGTGTCAGGGTCTAAGTTTTGAAATAATGAATTCAATTGATAGGTGTTTCCCGTATCAATACTGTATTGTAAAGGTGGTGCACCGCCGGTGGCAAAAATATCTATACTACCGTTTTGGGCTCCAAAGCAAGTTACATCGTTTACCGCTATGCTGTCTTGAACAATTTCAGGCACACCGGGGTCTTGAATCGTATCTTTGACTCCCAAACTCACGCAGCCCAATGAATCTTTCGCCCAGGCTTCGTAATAACCTATGGAAAGGTTCTGAAAAATATTGGCAGAATCATAAACGCCGGTAGAGTCAAAACTGTACGCAAAATTTCCAAAGCCTCCCGACGCATGAACTTCCAATGTTGCATTGGAATCACTGCAAACCGGCTTGTCCCAAGTGATACTGTCCACATTTATTTCACTAACTTCCACTAAAAAACTGTCGGCAACCTGACATCCGCAGCCGTCATCATATACCAAGGTGTACATAGTGGTACCTTGAAACGCTCCCACGGTTAAGGTGGGGTTTAAAGAGTTGGGGTTGTCCAAGCCTGTTGTGGGTGACCAAAAATAACCGTCTGTTCCGTTGGCACACGGAATCATTCCGGTGGCTCCCAAGGTCATGGTATCACCGCGGCAAAGCATGGTGTCAGGGCCGACGTTTATTTCTTTAACGAAAATAGAAAACGTATCAATATTACTGCATGATGCATCGAGATTTGAAATAACTTCATACGTAGTTGTAACCCTAGGCTTAAACCACAAGAAGGTTCCGGTTTTTCCTGTTGTATCTTCAACAGTTAACCCGGAAATCATCGAATCCCCTTGCAATACCCTGTAAGTAAAAGAGTCTCCTCCCGTAGGTTGAATTTGTATTGAATCATTAAATCCGCATAAGGTATCATCAGGAACGTAAGTTGCCGGCAAAACGGTGAGGTTTACTTGTTCGCTGGACAAACCCGGTATCGGGCAGGCATCGTCCTCAGCATGTATTGTAAATATATAAAAAGGAATCGCATTTTGAGGAACCGTTCCCGAAAAGGTTATTGTTGCCGGGTTTCCGTTATTTATAGTCGTATTTAACCAAGGAATAGTATTCCCGACATTTGAGCGCAAGGTTACATTTTGAGCGGTTTGACTTGATGTAAGAGAATCGGCAAATTGAATATCAAAAGAAAAAGATTGGCCGATACAGGCAATTAAAGACAAAGAATCCACCATGCTTCCCGTACCCGTGAAATTTTGAATTCCCGGAGAAACCATATACGGAACATAATTATTACAGTTTTGAACAATAAACTGCATGTCTCTGCAGATTGTGGAGATGTGTACTCCATTGCGATATTCATCCACACAAACTTTAAAAACCCAATGCTGGTTAGCCATTGCCGTATTAGGTGTAAAAGATAATTGCCCTGTTAAAGTATTAAAGTTAAAAGGAACAGGGAAAGGGTTGGTCGTAGAATAGCCCGCAGCGTAAATTACCGGGTTAAAGTTTGGCGGTGTGCCTGAAGTATATGGTGTACCCGAATAAAAAACCATGGAGTCCCCATCATTCTCACGAACCCCGTAATTATAATTAACTGCTTGATTAGCACAAACATAAGGAATGGGTTGAGCATCAAATATAGGTGAGTTGTTACAAGGCCCGGCAGCAGGATCTATCATTCCGCTTATACCTAACCCGCCACCCGTTAAATTTCCGGTAGTGTTTCTAACTGAAGTATTCCCTCCAAAAGTATAAGGTCCCGCAGCACAGGGAGGAAGAGTAATCGTTCCCGAAAAATAACCCCCCTCCATACCGGGCAATGAGCCGGATCCGCAATTACTAAATGGCAATTGGGCGGGACACAATTGAGAAATTTCAACTATACTATCTCGTGTTAATGATAGGGTGTAATTTCCGCAAGGACTATTAAATTGCATAGTGTGCCCGCCCGGCATGATTGCACCCCCGCAATAACGAAATATATATAATGTAAAATGATATTGGTTATTCCCCAAACAGGTGAATTCATAATTTGCTCCCGCCACGTGTGATCCGTAAGCATGATCCGTGTATATTCCAAAAAGTATAAAAAGTGCAACTATCGGGATCAATATATATTTATTTTTCTTCATAATTAATCCATTATTTCGATCCATAATCATCTCGTTTTAAGATGGCTTGTTCAAGTGTGATTATTTGATGTTCACAAATACAAGATTATTTATTTTATAAAATCCAACATTTAGAACAGTTGCCGAATACAATCTCTAAATGGTTGCTCGGATATTCGAAACTTTACAGCTATTGTAGATTATTACCATTTATCTAAGGATCGGGCTGATTTCATTTCTAACTGAGCAGCGGCGCTGAAATCAGTAAAAACATTAATTTCGTTACTCTCCAAACTTTTTCAACAACTTTTAAATGCACAATTCGTGACCAAACAAAATCTGAAATATTTAAAAAATCCTTTTCATACTATTGACGCAGTATATTTGTTTTGGTTGCACGAGTTCACGTGTATAGAGTCCCAACCCCCATAAATCAATACAAATGAGTACTTTGTCACGATTTAATCAAAAGTTTTACAACCTAAGATCAACCTTTCAAAAATTCATAATCGAATTGTGCCGCTTTCCGGTTTGATATCTTAAATGATATTTATGGCTGAAATAATTAAACAAGATTCCCTATCAGCATATCCATAAATACTTGCTACATTTTAAAAAAACCGTATATTTATCTATGACCTGCAGCTAAAAATGCATCAAAAAAAACACAGTTTTTCCCGATTTGGGAAAACACAAACGCCAAAAACCACCGTAATCCGTTGAAAGTATTGTTTTTGTCGGTTTTTCTACTGCGCGGCACGAATTTTTATTACCTTGTACCAAACCTATTGAAACACTCGTATTTTGAATCGATTAATTAAAAATATCATGACAAAAAAATCCTTTAATCAATTAGCAACGCTTGCAGCCATATTTTCTGTAAGTGTTTTTTCATCATGCAGCAGCGATGATGATGCGAATAACAACATGCTGCAAGAAGACAAAACCGTTTGGGTGGATAATGATGTTGCACAACACAACCAACGTGTTCATGTAAAAAATGAACGCATTGAACTCGGCGACGGCACCTCAACAGGAAAAAGAGCCGGAAAAAATAATGCTACAGGAAACGGCAAAATGACTACAACATCAGCGACTAACTGCAATACAGGCTGTACAAACTCCATTACGTTTCCCCAAACAGGACATTTGAATATCAACAACAACCAACATGTTTGTATTACAAGCACGGGCAGTTTTACCGGAAATATCAACATCAACGGCGGTAAATTGTCAATTTGCGGCGGTGTTCAATTGAATAATCTCAATATCAATAATGGCGGT
>PXEK01000179.1 GCA_003564735.1 Cryomorphaceae bacterium | reverse complement strand
TTGAGCAGTGTCAATACACCCCGATAATGTTCGGTATTCAATTCGGTGCAGGCCTGCATTGGCCGCGTCGGGATCGAATGTAATGCCAAAGATTCCCGGCCCGGCAAAGTTTCCGGGTACAGGGCTTCCCATTAAGGTCACGGGGTCATCTTTTTCGCAAAAAACGGTATCGGGTACAGAAATTTCCGCAGCGCCGTCGGTCACCTCAATCGTAACGGTGCGCGCGGCGAAACAACCGGTGGCGGTATCTGTAACCTCATACGTGACGTCATAACTTCCCACGCCTGCCGATGAAGGTAAAAATGCATCGCCCACCACAAAATCACCGGTAAATGTGCCTCCTTCGGGAGTGGCAGTGAGAAGGAGTGTGTCGTCAGTAACACACAACTCGGTAAGCGGATTAAAGTCAATTTGCGGACCTTGAATTACGGTTAAGGTGGCCGTATCGGTTCCTGAACAGCCGTTTGTATCGTAGTTGTAAATGATGTCGAAAGAACCCGCACCCACGTTTTCAGGCTTGAATTTTCTTCCAAAGTTCACAATGCCCGGACCTGAGTACAACCCGCCAAAGGGCTCACCTAAGAACAGATCAAAACTTTCAGATGACGAGCAAATACCGGCAGAATCTCGCATACTTACATTTACCGTGTTTACCACTTCGAGTATGGCCGTATCTGTGTTGCTACATCCGGTAAGGGTATCGGTATATTCGTAGTTAATAACAAAGCTGTCCGGTGCGGTAGGGGTTACAAAATTGCCGTTAAATACATTGGTGCCCGAGAACACTCCGCCTTCGGGGGTTCCTCCCGATAGTTTGACGGTGTCTGCGCCAATACATACAAAAGCTTGCCGCGCAAGATTTACATCCGGCGACGCGTTTACCTCGATGAATGCTGTATCAACCGATGAGCATGTACCCGTATTGAATTCATAGCGGTAGTTGATTAATCCCGATCCGGCAACTGCAGGGTCAAAGGTTCCTGTTGCGGAGTCAATGCCGACCCCAATGTAGATCCCACCGGCAGGATTACCCGAGGTTAGGGTAAACGGTGCTTCATTATCGCAAATCCCCAACACGTTACTCACGCCTGCGGCAGGCCCGGGTACAACTTCAACCGTAAATGAATCGGCATTGTTGCAGTTGTTTGCGTCCACAAAGAAGTACTCAATTTGATGGATGCCGAGGCCTGCAGAATCAGGGTAAAATATATTGTTAAACATCCCCGCGCCTGAGTAGGTTCCCCCTAGCGGAGTACCCAAGCCGGGAGCGAATGGCGTACTCCCGTCACAAATGACCCCTAAATCAGGGTGTGATACCGACGGAGTATCTACAACGTTGGTAATGTGGGTGTCACTTCTAACGCAACCCCCGTTGGCTATGGTGTAAATGAATTCTTGCGTTCCTAGTCCCGCGTTGGCAGCCGTAAAGTTGGTGCCCGATATACCTGCCGAACCCGTTAAAACGCCTCCTGCCGGCGATAGGGTAACAGGTGTTGTACCCAAATCAATACAAGTGGTATTGAAAAACGATACTTGAGGCTCAGGGATACTGTCTACCCGAATGAAGTTACTCAGTACAAAAGTGTCAACACTTCCCGTTGTATCTGTCAGGTACAGCATAACATCAAAATTACCGACTGTATCATATCGAACCGTCGGTGCAGAGTCTGTTGACGTAGCCGGTGAACCGGATTGAAATGCCCATGCGAAGGATTGAATAGCCGCATTCGAATCTAAGTTGAAAAAGGTAATTTCATCACCCATGCATATCATGGTATCACTTGAAGCTACGGGCGGAGGAGCTATACAGCTGTCCACGTGAACGATGACAACATTACTGTCAGAACACCCTACCGTATCAGTAAAAGTGTACATGAGTGGGTGGTTGCCCAAGCCGGCTATAGCGGGGTCAAAAGTACCTGAAGCTACACCGGGGCCTGAGTACGTACCACCGGCAGGTGTAGCACCGCTCAACGTAAATGCAGAATCTGTCTCGCAGAAAAAGGGGTCGGGCAAACTAAATGTAACCTGAGGCGCGGCAAGCACTTCAAAGTTGGCGGTATCAGTTACGTTACACGCCCAGCGTGTGTAGTCGTAAGTGATTTGACTCACACCAACGCCGGCCAGACCGGGAATAAAGTCGGTGGGGCCGTCCATACCCACACCCGAAAAGGTTCCCCCTGAGGGATTTACCCAGTTGATGTTGGTTGAGGGTTCGTTTTCACAAAAAGAGGTATCGGGAAATACCACAACAGGTACGGTATCTACCCAAATTTGAAATAGGTCAGAAGCTGTGCAGCCCGAAATGGAGTCGGTCACCGTGTACGTGATGTTGTTGCTTGTGAATTGTGCAGAATCTGCATAAAACATATTGTTGAAAATACCCGATCCCGAGTACGTGCCCCCGGGAATAGAAGCACCTTGCGGCGCAAAAGCCGACGCGGTTTCACACACCGTGTCTGAAGGATGACTTACAACAGGAGTTACGTTTACTTCAATGGAAATGGTATCCTCGGTGAAGCAGGTGCCGTTTTGAAATAGGTAAATCAAGTCATGGGTTCCCGTTCCGGCAGAATCGGGATTAAAGGTTGAGCCGGTTACGGCTGTTCCGGACCAACTGCCCCCGCCCGGTTGAGCCGACAAGGAAACAGAGCCGGAGTTTAGACATACGGTATCGGGGTTTGAAGATAAATCGATAACGGTTACAGAGTCAATAGTTACGGCACCCGCTACCGTTGTGGTATCGAGCAAACCGGCTGTATCTTCAATTACCAAAGTAATGTCAAAACTCCCGGGCTGATTAAAGGTCACGCTTAATGTTGAGTCTGTTGACGTTGCCGGAGTTCCGCCTTGAAACGTCCAAGAACGATTTACAACTTCACCCGAAGTTACGTCAGCAAAGTTTATGCTGATGCCTTCACAGCCGCCCGAGTCACTCATCATGAATTGCGCGTTGAGGTTAGACGCTGAGGTAGGTGAAGGAACAGATTTCCCCGTTGACACTATAGAAAACTCTTGACTGCCTCCTACCAAAGAACCTTTATGTGAAACCTCAACGGTGTACCAACCCGATGGGGGAGCCGCGATATACACTTTTTCAACGTTGTCACGCCTATTGTTGCCGGTTGTTGCCGGTGCGCTCGGGTTGGCGGGGTCTAAAATGTAAGGTAAAAACATGTTATTCCCGGGTCCCGTAACAGTTAAATCCAAATCATTAACCAATATCGGGGTTGTATCATTAAATGCGGGAAAAGGAGCCGGTGTTCCGGCAGGATCTGTCCAAGCAATGGTAAAGCTCAGCGGGGTGGTACCGTCAGAATAAATTTGATATGAAGCGGTATTTCCGGTGTTAAGCACCCCTTCAATAATGGTATCTGCCGTGCTTCCCGAAATAACATCGGCCGCAGCCGTGGAATTCATAAGACCCCAACCAAACTCATAATCGGGTTCAATGCCGTTTCCCGCGGGAAAAGCGGTTTCAATAATTAACGCTTTTATGGTCGAAGCCTTTAAGAATGAGTTGTTGATGTTATTGCTTAACTCTTGTAATAAAGCAATATTACCCGTGATGTTGGGGCCGGACATAGAAGTTCCTGATTTAGTTCCGTAATCTGAGTCGCTTCCGTTATCTGCGGAGTATAAGCTCACGCCGTTTCCCACGATGTCGGGCTTGATTCGGCCATCATCGGTGGGCCCCCACCCGCTGAAGAATGACATATTAACCGAAGTCGGGCCGGTGTAGTTGAGCACGTCATTTACGGCTCCTACGGTGATAATATTTTTGGCGTTTCCGCTGGTAGATATGCAATTGTAACCGGTAGGACAGTTGGCAGGACGACTTGTAAAAGAGGGAACCCAAGCGTTGGCACCGGAGTCCCACACACGATGTTCTCCTGATCCGGATGTGGGCCCTTGAGTATTTCGGTCATTACCCGCACTTTTAACAATGGTGTAAAAGGGATTGGAATAAACTATATTGTCCCAGTCTTCGGCTGTGGGGTTGTATCGACCGTAATTTCTATCCAAGTTGGGGTCTATGGTGGTGTCACCGTACCAATACCACATAGTGTCTTGGCTTCTAAATCTCCAACCGGCAATTGTTCCGTAAGAATGGTTAGAGAGAATATTACCTCCTGAGGCAAATGTTGCCATATCGGGAGTGTCTCCAAAAAAGTCCCAAGAGTGTAAGTCGGCTTGATTTGCCATCCCTTCAGCTAAGGGATCTACACCTGCACCCATAATAGTGCCGGCAACATGTGTGGCGTGACTGCTAGAGCTTCCCGTATCTTGGAGGGTAACTCGACTACCAAAATCTTGGTGTGTTTCACGAACCGGGCCACCGTCCCACTCTCCCACTAGTATTCCCAAACCCGAAAGATTGTAACCGCTTGTGCCACCTTGTTTGATTGGCGTTGTATTGGTTGAAGTGGCGGCATCGACATTGTCGGTTTGAAAAAAAACAGGAAATCCGTTTTCGTCAAAGCCGGTTAAACGCGTAACAACGCCATCTTCGTCAATGTTAAAAACGACTGATGAACCTTGGTCACGCGCAATTTGGTTAATTCTAATTTTATCAGATTCATGCTTTCCGGCAGTTTTTTGTCGAATTTCCTGAAGTTCTTGAACATTGATGTTGTTCAGTACTTTATTGTATGCTTCTTCGGTTTGTGCCAAACCGACCACGCAAGAGAGGCTGAAAAGAATGGTGGTAATACTTTTTTTCATATGCTATGAATATTAAAAGAGTCAAAATTACAAGTTTTGAATCAACCGGTTACATCAAAAAACCAAAAATAATTTGCTTAACCTAAATTGAAGCGAATGCCCTATTGGAGTAAAGAGCGCACTGCTCGAGATAAATCAAGAGGAGTGTACCCTGGAGAAGTAACAAACTCCATTCTGTTTTTTTTCAATTCTTTTGCTGTGGTTTCTCCTATGGCCACGCATTTTTTGGGCTGTGGATTACCTGATTGAATGTAACCTGAAACGTTTCCCGGGGAGGTAAATACAACCACATGTGGGGTTCGGTTAAGTTTATGCAACGCGGGTAGAGTATGATAAAGAATAAACTCTTTGTAAACTGTTTTAGGCAACACCTGCTGAAGTCGTTTTACGCTAATATCGGAATGAGGAATAACGACCGTTTCTCCCGGGTTCAATAATTCTTTAAAAGCTTGAACAGAATCTTTCGTATCCGGCTTTCCCTCAAACGAACATAGCACGTAGTTAGAAAGCTCTTTTGCCGTACTTTTTGAAACAGCGGCAAATTTTTGATTCGGTTCCGGAGTTGCCATTTCGAAATAATACCGTACGGAGCGCGGAGAAGAAAAAAACACCCAGTCTCCACTAGGAACTTTTTTAACTTGAGCTTTTTGGGTTCTGATAAAAGAAACACACATAACCTCACAGGTTACATCACTCAAGAGTTTTTCAAAAACACTTTTTTTATGCGATTCAGCTGTGAAGAGTACAAGAGGCTTCATGATAAATAAAATTTAAAACCCGAAAGGGAATGACATGACGCGGCATTTAGCAAGGGTAATCACTACCTGCGGTTATCCCTCCCTCAGCAGAGACTTCATCACCATATCAACGGCAAATTCTTCAACGGGTGTAGCTACTTTTGTAAAATGAACCCGGGAATTCCAAGTTTTGGCGTAGGCTGCGTAAATGGCGAAGTTGCCTGTAAATTCTTTTTCACAATACACACCCAGCGGCATTTGGCAGCCCCCTTGAAAGCGGCGTAACACTTCGCGTTCTATTTTGATGCAGCGGGCTACTTCCACCCGGTTCATGACTGAGTTTACCAGGCGATACAGCTTATCATCGTCTTTGCGTATTTGAATTCCCAGCACACCTTGAGCGGGAGCGGGCACAAAAGTTTTAACATGCATTTTATGCACTTCAAATTCGCTCATGTCAATACCGAGTCTTTTTACCCCTGCGGCGGCCAACAATATAGCGTCAAACTTACCGTCACGTAATTTTTGCAAACGGGTGGGTACATTGCCTCTAATGTCATCAATTTTTGTATCGGGCCTAAAGTGTAAAAATTGGGCTTTTCGCCTTGCTGAGGATGTGCCCACAACCGGTTTGTCCTTAAGCCGGAAAACTTGTTTTTTATCCACACAGTTTTTTCTAATCACCAATAGGTCAGCGGGGTCTTCACGGTGTGAAACGGCCGCTACGGTTAAACCTTCAGGGTTCGTTGTTTCTAAGTCTTTGTGAGAATGGACCGCAATGTCAATACTGCCTTCATGTAAAGCCGCTTCTATTTCCTTCGTGAAAAATCCTTTTCCCTCCATTTTATCAAAACTCAGGTTTTGGATTTTGTCCCCTTGCGTTTTAATGATTTTTATTTCGGTTTTTGCGCCTGCGGCAGTAAGAGCGTTTTGTGTAAAGTGGGCTTGCCAAAGAGCTAAATCAGAACCTCTTGAGCCAATAATGATTTTTTTCATAGGGTTTTTATTCTTAAGTCGGGTAACAGTGGGTTTATATATTTCGAACTTACTTCGACGCACATTTTAATTTCAAATATACAATGATTATTCGACACGAAACGGCATTTTACCCACCGGCCTTTCAGTTTTACCAAAACTTTCTTTAGTGGTGTGAATGTTGGGGGTTCTGACCGAAATGATCACCTCCTTTTTTCCAACATAATTTGCTTGGCTTTTTTCATGGTTATGGCGTTAACTTTTTTCTCCATGTAAGACAAAATATTCGTAACTAAGGCTTTTGATTCGTCGTCGAGCCCCACCATTTGTTTGGCGAAAACCTCATCTAATGCCTTTGTTTTTACGTTTTTTATTTCCGTTGGAATTTCACGCATGGCCAATTCAATTTGGCGTTCTTGATAAACTTCATCAAACTCTTTAAGTTTTTCGTCGATGATGCGCTCACAATCCACGATGGACTGCCGCCTGCGAGCCATATTTTTTTCGGCAATTTCTTTAAGCCCTTTAATCTCTATGAGGTCAACATCGTGGTTTTTAGAAACCTGAGGGTCTAGGTCATTGGGTACCGCCAAATCGACAATAGGTTTTATATTTTGGTCAGAACCAATTAGGCCGGCGTACATACTTTCCGTGATGACGATATTTGGAGCGCCGGTGCACGTGATAAGGGCGGCAAAGGGCTTTTTAAAGTCTGATAATGCCGAAAGGGGATAGGGAGTGCCGCCCACCTCATTAGCTAGTGCCTCTGCGTTGGAGAACGTTCTATTGAAAATGTAAAAGTTGTGGTAACCCGCTTTTTTCAAGCGGTATAACATAGCTTTGTTGGTGACGCCCGCACCCACAACAATAATGGGTGAATCGGGAGAAATGTATCGATCAGAGAGTTCTTTGTAAGCCAAGTTAACTACGGAAACGGGCCGACTTGCGATGTCGGTCTCAGTAAAAACTTTCTTAGATGACTCAATGGTTTTTCGCACCGCCAAGTTGAGGAAATCCCCGGTTAAACTCAAGTCTTTACTTTTTTGAAAAGCTTTTCTAAGCTGGCTCAAAATCTCTCTTTCTCCCACCACCAGTGAATCTAGAGATGCCGCAACGCGAAACATGTGCCTCACGGCGTCTATACCGTCAACGACGCTCGACATGTCCACGGCTTTGTCAACATCTCTTTCCGACCAGTCGGGATACAGTTTGGTGAAAAACTTGCGTAAAAAGCTGTTGTTTACGGGGCGGTGTGTGTTAAAGTAAAACTCCGCCCGGTTGCATGTAGCCAAGAACATGAATTCGTCGAGTTGGAGCATTTCTTTGAAAGGAACCAACCTGTCGACGTATTCGTCTTCACCGATGAACAGTTTTGACACTTTTTCAATTCCCACGGTGGAATGTGTAAACGCTATAACTTTAAAGTGATCCAATTTTCTTATTTTGGGCGGCAAAAATGATTTTATGGCTTGAGAAAAGTGTCATAAGATTGTAAACCGGGCGCGGCAGGCCCTTATTTAGAGCTGTTCTAAACTAGTGATAACGGACGGGTGAGAGAAAAAAATAAATAAATGATTTATGATTAATGTAATCTGTTTTTTTGTACATTTGCAAACGCAAAAATGGTGGTTGTAGTTCAGTTGGTTAGAACGCCTGATTGTGGTTCAGGAGGTCGTCGGTTCAAGTCCGATCTTCCACCCCTTAAGTAAAAGCCGTGAAGTTCTTCACGGCTTTTTTTATTGTAAACGTTAGAGAACAAACTCCGCATTAACATTAAATTGTACAATAGAACGATTTTTTGCTCTTTTTAAGACACCCGGGGTGTGCGAGCTTTTTACATTTGTAAGCGGAAAAACGGCATAGCAAAAACTCATTTTAATTTAAAAATTTACATGCGAAAAAAAGCAGCAATTATATGGTTTAGAGATAATTTACGAATCTCTGATAATCACTTGCTCAGTTCGGCTTCAAGGGAATTTGACAAAATAGTTCCGGTTTTTATATTTGATGATACCGATTGGGAGAGGGACGAATACGGCAACATAAAAACAAATGTGTACCGAACCAAATTCCTTCTAGAGTGTGTTGAAAACTTGAGAGTTAACCTTAAAAAGCTGGGCTCAAATTTAGTCGTTAGAATGGGAACCCCGCCCGAAATACTCACTCAATTGGCACAAGAGTATGAAGTGGATTTAATTTTGGGGTCTAGAGGAATAACACCTCGCCAAATCGCTACAGATAAGCAGTTAGCTTTAAAAACGGGAGCGTTGTACAGGAGAAAGTATGTTTCTAATCTCTTTGACTCTGAACTGCTGCCGTTCAACCCATTGACAAAAATGCCTGAGATTTTCACATCTTTTCGCAAAAAGGTGGAGGCTCACTGTCATGTGCATGAGCCTGTTCACAGTCCGGAGAGACTAACCTCTGCACCTTTTAAAGACGTGGGTGAAATTCCTTCACTTTCGCACTTTGGTTTTCAAGAGCCGGCAAAAGATAAACGCTCAGCTTTTGATTGGAAGGGGGGCGAAGATGCGGCGCAAGAGAGACTGAAGCACTATGTTTTGGAATCACGATCGGTGGTTAACTTTTTCTTTAAGCGCAACAGATTCGAAGGCAATAATATAAGCACCAAACTTTCAGCTTATCTTTCTACGGGGTGTCTGTCGCCAAATGAGGTTTGGTACGCGGTTAACAAATTAGAGAAACACAAAAAAGATCGAAATTCTTATTGGATCAAGTTATTGCTTTTACAAAGGGAGTATTCCAGGGCGCTGGCTTTGGTGAAAGGAGAAGAGTTATTTTCAGCATCGGGCTTTTTAAATGAGGAAAAGGAGTGGAAAAGGGATGAAACTCTTGAAAAGCGCTGGAAAGAAGGTCGTACCGGTATTCCACTGGTTGATGCCAATATGAGGGAAATTGCCGCCACGGGTTACATGTCTTCAAAAGGAAGAGAAGTTGTGGCTTCATATCTAACCCATGATTTGGGTATAGATTGGCGTGTTGGTGCGGCTTGGTTTAGATCACTACTGATTGATTACGATGTTTATAATAATTATGCGAATTGGTCAAGAGTTGCGCAAGTGGGGCATACCCGCACTAAATCACAATATGTAAATCCTGTAAGCACCATCACAGAACATAAAGGTACCGTTGAGTACATAAAAAAGTGGGTTCCGGAGTTAAGCGATGTGAGTGATGATGAGCTGATTCGCTGGCCTATGCTCAGTAAAGCGCAGCGAAAGAAAGCGGCTTCGAATTTCCCCGACCCTATCAAGTTGGGCGATTGGGACTAAAGCACCAAAGAAGTCAAAGACATACGAATTACTCACCGGACGATGTGTCCGCCAAAATAAAAAAAAGCCGATTTTTAAATCGGCTTTTTTTATCACCCGCCCTACTCATTTTGTTTCATATTGAACCGGGTTTTCCAAAAACGAGACGTTTGCCGAGCCTTCAAATAGGGATGAGTAAAAAGGCTACACCCGGGATAAAATATTTCGAATAAAATACCCACACAACCTTCTGTTTTTCATTCCTGAATTTTGCCACTCATTCCTTTTTGATGCAATTCATACCGGCAGGATAAAAATCGGCTTTTCTATTGTTTAAAAAAAAGATTGTCCATTTACATTTTGGCATTCTGTCGTTCATCTTCCGGTATAAATATTGCTTGCAAAGCATCCAAACTCACTGTAAAAAACATGATGAACAGAATACATTTTTATTTGTGCCTTTTATTTTCTATATATTTTACAAATGCCGGTGCAACTCAGTATCACACTATTTCGGGAGGAGGAAATCCTAATTGGAGCCACACACAAGGGGGGGCGGACTGTAATTGTTCTCCTCAAAATTGGCCTGCAAACGACACACTGGTCATTCATCACAGTGTAAATCGCAATTCTAATACCTCAAACTGGT
Organism: Cryomorphaceae bacterium; assembly: GCA_003564735.1. Lineage (GTDB taxonomy): Bacteria > Bacteroidota > Bacteroidia > Flavobacteriales_G > Salibacteraceae > Salibacter. The sequence continues at coordinate 10,043 of PXEK01000179.1, read as the reverse complement.
CAAACTCGGGTCGAATTGTAATTGAGAACGGCGGCGTATTGAATATAATCGGAAACAACCGCACTACTGCATTAGGAGGGAACGAAAGTTTTGTTATCAAATACGGAGGAGAGCTATCCGTAGGAAACAATTTCTCTATTGATTTGAACTCAGGTAACGCGTATTTTGAAATTGAAGAGGGCGGAATAATCACGGCGGGAAATAACTTCAGTATTACACTAAATAATGGTGAATTTATCGGCAACGGCAATGTAGAAGCAAATGATTTAAGTATTACCCTTAACAATTCAACTACCTACATGGAAGTAAACGGAAACTGGGATATTCAAAACGCATTAAATTTAACGATCTGGGGGTCAAGCACAGATGAAACCTTTGAAGTGAATGGATTAATAACCTCAGGCAGTATTAGCGGCACAAATCAAACGAATATTACGGGAACGGGAGCTATAGTTTACAATACGGGAAGCATTAATAATGCAGGAGCTTTAAATGGTTGCACATCTTGTAACACAGACAGTCCCCTTTATTTAGGCGGTATTTCGCCTTCGGGTGAGTTATCGGACGTGACCCTTTGGGACGGTAACAATTGGAGTAACGGAACTCCTACTACAACCCTAAACGCTGTGATATTTGGTGAATTTATTGCAAACGCCGGATTTACCGCAAAATCGCTTGCGATAGCCTATGGTGCTGAATTGGTTGTGGCTTCGGGAGAGTACATAGAAGTATCGGAAGGAGTTGATAATGCCGGAGTTTTAAAATTGGAAAACCAAGCGGCATTAGTTCAAACGGGGACTGCGGTTAATACCGGAGACGGAACTTATATTGTTGAAAAAGCCGGATTTTCTGCAAGTGCAAATCAATTTAATGTGTGGTCTGCGCCTATGCCGGGGCAACAAATCACCGAAGTTTTTGACCTAGTGAATTTGTACGATATATTTGTATTTGATGCTCAAAATCAACAGTGGAAATACGATTACGGAACGCAGACACCATCGAATAATACCGGCCAACCTTTTCAATTTTCAAGTTCAGATCTTATTTCCGGGGCAAACGGGATAATGAACCCCGGTACGGGATACTTTATTCCCGGAAATTCCGTTAAGCCGGCACGAGTATTTGAAGGAAACAGCATTCACAACGGCGATATTACCGTACCTGTTTACGCACCCGGCATTCCCTCGGGCAATTGGACCGGTTCTGATTGGAATTTAGTAGGTAATCCATACCCCTCGGGTTTGTCCGTTTCTGATTTTATCAATCAAAACACGGGCATTATTACCAATTGTATCTATTTGTATAATAATGCAGATGGCTCTTATTTGAGTTGTAATAATTCTGACGATTCTACTTTAGCAGCGTGTCAAGGTTTTTGGATACAGGCAACGGGGAACGGAACGGTTGAATTTAATAATACCATGCGTGAGTTTGATGCCGGTGCCACATTCAGATCGGGAGGTGTTTATGCACCCACAGTATATTTAAACTTGAATACCGGTGGTTTTAATGACCCCTTGCGCGTTTACGTAAGTGAATTAGCTGAAGACGGTATTGATGATCTTTTTGATGCCAATAAAATGCAAAATGCCAACGGCACAAATTTTTACAGTTTGATTGATTCGGGGGAATACGTATTTCAATCGGTAACGCCGCCGTCACTAGTTGAAGATAAGCGTATTTCGTTGGCGGTGGAACATCACACCGATACGGTTCTTACCATTTCTGCCGATTCGGTTACCGGCGGCTCTCCTTATCTGTTCTATTTGCATGACAAAAAACAATCTCAAGTAACAGAGCTGAAAAAAGGAGTTGAGGTGGAGTTTGATTATGAGTCGGGTTCTGACCAATACCGTTTTGAACTATTGGTAAAATTGAATCAAAGCGAAACCGCACCCGAAGATGCCGGGGGTGATTTAAACCCGCAACTGATTTCTTCAACAGGCAGGTTTGAGATTTTGAATTCCACACCGCAAACCATAAAAACCGCAAGAGTTTATGATTTAAGCGGCAGGGAAATGGCGTTACTTCAAAATATTGAAGCGGGCTCTGTACGGCAAACACCTCAACTCAAAAGCGGTATTTTCATTGTGCGCTTTGAGTACGAAAGCGGAGCGGTTGAAGCCGAAAAGGTTTATGTGAAGTAGGGGAACAAGTTTTGCGAATTGCTCGTTATTATGCTTTTATGTTTAGATAAAAAAAGCATTATAATGAAAAAAGCACTATTCTTTCCGCTAATCATATTTATTGCGGTTCAGCTTAATGCTGTTCAATATCATACTATTTCGGGCGGCGCAACACCTAATTGGAGTTATACTAAGGGAGGTGTAGATTGTAATTGCGCCGATCCCGTTTTAGGTGTTGATTCTATTTTTATTCATCACAGTATCACTGCTTCCGGGAACTCCCGAACGTACAATCCCGGGTCTTATTTATATGTTGATGACGGAGGTGTAGTTACTATTTCAGCTAATAATGCGTCAAGAACGATTGAATCTGAAATTGTTGTAGCGGAGGGGGGTGAAATTAATGCTCCTAACGGCTTTACCATTACGATAGAGAACACAGGTTCATTTATTTTAAATGCCGGGGGTCTTTTTGAGTTTGGCCAAAACGGAACCTTTGTAAATCGCGGCAATTTATTTTTAGACGGTCAAATTATTGGGTGTGTAAATGCGGAAATCCATTTTGAAGGAATATCAAGTGTTGTAATTAACGGCACACTTTCGTTATGCAATAATGCAGTGATAACTAATGAGACAAGTATATATGGAGTTGGAGTAATAACTTATAAGTCAGGAACATTTATAAATAGTAACGGTGGTAATATAAATGGTTGTGAATCATGTGATTTAACAAGTCCCGTGAATTTGGGCAGTATTGGAGCCTCGGGTGAAATTTCTAATGTTACAGTCAGGAGAAAAGGTGTTTGGAACAATGGTTTACCGGATGCTACTAAGCATGCTGTAGTGTTGGATACTTTATTAGTTACCTCAAATATTGAGTCCATTACTTTAAATGTAGGTTCTTTGGGGCGTGTAACCATTGCTTCGGGTTTCTCAATAGAAACTGCAGACAGTGTGACTAATTCCGGCGTTGTAACAATTGAAAATAGTGCATCATTGATTCAAACCGGTTCATTATCTCAAAATAGCGGCGAAGGTTTGTTTATTGTTGAAAAAGATGGAACTCAAGATATTATGAAATACAATATGTGGTCTTCTCCCACGCCGGGTCAAAATATTACAGAGGTTTTTCCCCTTGCCAACTTGTATGACGTGTTTGTTTTTGATGCAACAGTTCAAAATTGGAAGTATGATTTTGCAACGCTAAATCCTGAAAATGAAACGGGAACACCCTACAGTTTTTCTGCTTCAAATTTAATTGCGAATGCAGATGGCGTGATGAGTGACGGCGTGGGTTACTTTGTTCCGGGGAATAATACGTCGGGAACTCGCGAATTTACATCGCAAGCTGTGAATAACGGCACTATTCCAACGTCTGTTTTTGCGCCCGGAATTACCTCTTCAAATTGGTCCGGAACCGATTGGAATTTATTGGGTAACCCATATCCTTCAAATATTGGGGCATCGAGTTTCCTTAGTCATAATTCCACTCAGCTGGTAAATGTGGTGCATTTATGGCACAACGATTCGTCGGCCTATTTATCCTACAATGATAGCGATCCCCTAATGCTGACTTCTTGCCAAGGTTTTTGGGTGCAAGCAAATGCTGATGCCACGATTGAGTTTACAAACGCAATGCGCAGTCACAGCTCAACTTCTATATTGAGATTCGGAACACCCTCAGCCGGAGAGGTATATTTAAAGTTAAAAGCCGCCGACTTCATTGATAGAACTCGATTGTATTTATCTCCACTTGCCGATGACGGTCTTGATAACTTGTTTGACGCGTCTAAAATGCAAAACCCTAACGGCACAAATTTTTACAGTTTGATTGATTCCGGGGAATACGTATTTCAATCTGTAACGCCGCCGTCAATTGTTGAAGATAAGCGCATTCCTTTGGCAGTAGAACACCATACTGATACAACTCTTTCTATATCTGCCGATTCGGTTAGCGCCGGCTCACCCTATCGGTTCTTTTTGCACGACAAAAAACGCTCTAAAGTAACCGAGCTCAAAAAAGGAGTTGAGGTGGAGTTTGATTATGAGCAGGGCTCTGACCAATATAGGTTTGAACTTTTGGTGAAGTTGAGTGATAATGAGGCACCTGTCGAGGGAGTTGAAGAGGATTTAAACCCGCAGCTTATTTCATCTACCGGCCGATTTGAGATATTGAACTCCACACCGCGCAGAATAAAAGCCGCAAGAGTTTACGACTTGAGTGGCAGAGAAGTAGTGTTGCTGCAAAACATCGAAAGCGGTGATGTGCGTCAAACACCTCAGCTCAAAAGCGGAATTTTTATTGTGCGTTTTGAATACGATAACGGAGAAATAGAGGCTGAGAAAGTTTATGTGAAGTAAGCCGATAATCGGTAAGAATCTACACTTTGTGCTTGGCGTTTTGTATAACCGTTTTGCGCGTCCACTCTACCCTTTTCTCAAATTTGTGTTGCCGTTCCGTGCAATTTTTGAGTCGGCATAATTTGCAAGAGTGAGGCAAGCACGGATCAGCATGCACAAAAATTTCGGTTTCTCGTGCCGATTTCTTTCTAATCAATGCTTCAAAAGCTTTGATTTCATCGTGTGCTTTTTCCAATGAATAGTACCACGGCAAGGTCAAATGGCAATCGATGTGCAAATTCGAGCCGTATTTGATAATCCTAAAGTTATGCAAATCTACCCAGGAGTCGCGGCGTGATTCATTCATGTCGCTCACCAATTTAGAAATCAGCTTCTCATCGGCTTCGTCCATTACCCCCGCAACCGATTTTCTTACTACGCGAATACCCGTTACCAAAATCACAATGCCAAAAATGGAGGCAAAGAGCGGGTCGAGCCAATAAATATCGGTAAAGTAAATGATGACCAAACCGACAATCATGGCTGCGCTGGAAAGGGCGTCACACATAAGGTGCTTGCCGTTTGCCGATACTGCCGGCGAGTTGATTTTTTTGCCCTCCCGTTGCAGGAACAAGCCCATCACCAAATTGGCAATTCCGCCGAATCCCGTGAGGTAAATTCCCCAATCGATGTTTTGGATTTCACCCGGATTAATCAATGATTCGATACTTTTCCCGATGATCAGAACCCCGGCCAAGCCGATGAGTACCCCTTCTAATCCGGAAGACAAAAACTCAATTTTCCCGTGGCCGTAAGGGTGATCCTTATCTTTGGGCTTAGAAGCCAAATAAACGCTGCCCAGAGCTACGGCACCGGCAAAAATATTTACGCCCGATTCCAGCACATCAGATAAAATAAATACCGAACCGCTCAGCAAGTAGGCCACCCACTTCACCAATGCCACCGCTATCCCGATCAGCAGCGTAATAAGCAATATTTTAAACTTGCGGTTGCGCATTGAGCAAATGTAGAAAAAACTTTATCCCGTAATCATTAGAATGTGATTAGATACCTTGAGCTAAGACCATCGTTGCTCCTATTTTAGAACAGCAGATTGTAGCGGATTTAAAAGTGCAATAAAATGCGTTGAGCGTGTTGCATACCTGCAACATGAATGTAATATGTTGACCCACCTACTCACCTGTGATAAAATCAAGATAGTTTCGCGAGTGAATAACTTGAAAATCGGCCCGGGGATATCCTTTTTTCCAGCCGCCCGGAGCATTGACTTTTTTATTCGGGCTAAATTTAAACTCGTAAGCGCTTAGGTTCCCGTTTACTTCTTCTATTAAATCAATTTCTTGTTGATCGTAGGTTCTCCAAAAATATGAGTTAACTCTCTTACTCCTGTAACTGTTATGTTTTAATCGTTCGGTCATGAGATAATTTTCCCAAAGTTCACCTTTATCCTGTCTTAAATGCAGCGGGGCGTAGTTTTGAATAACGGCATTGCGTATTCCGTTATCGTAAAAAAACCACCTTGACGATTTTGTTATTTCCTTCCTCAAGTTACCGCTGTAGGCTCTGACTTTATACAGAACAAATACCTTGGTTAAAAGGTCTAAGTAATTTTCAACCGTATTTCTGCTGATTCCTTTTAATTGTGACGCTAATTCTTCAATACTTACTTCCTTTCCAATTTGAAATGCCACCAGCCGCAATAAATCCATGATTTTTTCTGATTTTCTTATCCCGTCAAACGATAAAATATCCTTGAGCAAATAGGAGTTTACGATAGAGTCTAAATAATCTGCTTTTTCATTTAAATCGTTGTATTGGTTTAGCTCTGGGTAACCACCGTAAATCAGTCGCTCCTCCAAGCGGTCATAAGTTTCGGGTAAAGACTCTGTTTTTGAAAATTCTGATTGGGATAGCGGAAACAGCTTCAATGTGGTTTCTCTGCCCACAAGAGGCTCGCCTAACTTTTGACTCATATCAAATACCGATGACCCGGTTACCATTACCTTTAATTCGGGATAAGTATCTACAATAAATTTGAGTTTATTTCCAATTTCCGGAATGTTTTGCGCCTCATCTATAATTAATAAGTCTTCGTTGTTCAAGAGGCGGTCGTAATTCCCTTTACTTTGTACTTGTAGTAAATCTATTGTGGTGCGATCTTCCCCGTTGAGTAATAAATAGTTTGAAACTTCGCTCTCTTGCAGGTATGATTTAATCAACTCTGTTTTCCCCACTCTGCGTGCGCCAAGTATAATCAGAACCTTACCCGCGCGAAGCTTCTTTTGTAGGGTGGGCAGTATAGCACGGCTAATCTTATTTTTAGTATCCATGGTTGACTGATGTTTGAGTCGCAAAGATATAACAAAACTTATCCTATTGAAGATTTTAACGGTAATTCCTTCAGTGTATTGAAGAAATTCACGTGAATTTCTTCATTTTCGAGTCGGAGTACCGATTTTTTGTTCGATTTGTAGGGATAAAAAGCTTTTTCATCAAAAAAAACGATTTTGTACAAGAAAATGTTTAAGGTTCTGATTGATAAAAAGTTACTCCTGATGATCCGGATTACCTAATTCTCATTAACCTTGCAAATTGAAAACTTACTTTTCAATTTGCAAGGTTGTGAAGACTCATTCCTTCCAAAAATGAAAATTCATTGCAAATAATAATGTTGTGTGATTTCTTCGTTGCTTAACACAATATAACCCACCTTTCATCACACATATCAATTTATTCACTACATTTGGGCGAAGTCTGTAAAACAAGAAAAATACAAACAATATATACTCATACATCATGAATAAATCAATCAGTAAAGTAGGCGTATTGGGCTCCGGTGTGATGGGGTCGCAAATTGCATGTCACATGGCCAATATCGGTCTTGAAGTGGTTTTGTTGGACATTGTTCCCAAAGAGGCTCAAAATTCTGACGATAAAAAAGCCCGCAATCAAATCGTAAACGGTGCATTACAAAAAGCCGTAAAGAGCAATCCCTCGCCGGTGTATTCCAAGTCGGTTATTCAACACATTACCACCGGTAATTTTGATGATGACCTCAATTTACTCGCTGATTGCGATTGCATTATCGAAGCGGTCATTGAACGATTAGATATCAAACAACAGCTTTTTGATAAGGTAGAAGAGCACAGGAAAAAAGGTTCGTTCATTTCGTCCAATACCTCGGGCATACCCATCAATACGATGCTTGAAGGGAGAAGCGATGATTTTAAAAAGCACTTTTTGGGCACACACTTTTTTAATCCGCCCCGCTATTTGGAGCTGCTGGAAATTATTCCGAGCAAAGAGACCGATCCCGAGGTAACGGAGTTCATGATGCATTACGGCCGTAAATTCATCGGCAAAAAAACGGTGCTGTGTAAAGATACGCCGGCGTTTATCGCCAACCGAATTGGTATTTACAGTATTATGACGCTGTTCCATGAATTCGGTAAGTTGGGTCTTACTATTGAGGATGTGGACAAACTTACGGGGCCGGTTTTGGGCCGACCTAAATCCGCTACGTTCAGAACCGCAGACGTGGTGGGCTTAGACACCTTGTTACTCGTGGCCGACAACTTGAAAAAAGCGCTCAAAAATGATGAAGCTGCCGATGTGTTTGATGCCCCCGACTTCATCAAGAAAATGGCCGAGAACGAAATGTTGGGCTCTAAATCCGGAAAAGGGTTTTACAAAAAAATCAAGAACAAAAAAGGTGAAAGCGAAATCCTCACGCTGGATCCCGAAAAATTGGAGTACCGCGAGCGCAAAAAATCGAGTTTTCAAACGCTGGAGCAAACCAAAAGTATTTCAGATCTCAACGAGCGCATGCCCGTGCTTTTCGGCGGAAAAGACAAAGCCGGAGCGTTTTACCGAGCTTCCTTCACTTCGCTTTTTCAATATTCCACTCGCCGCATTCCCGAAATTTCCGATGAGCTCTACCGCATCGATGATGCGCTTAAAGCCGGCTTCGGCTGGAAACAAGGCCCGTTTGAGGCTTGGGACGCCATCGGCTTTGAGTCGGTTCTGACCGAAATGGAAAAAACAGATAAAAAACCCGCCGATTGGGTTTATGAAATGAAAGAGAAGGGAATCACCGCCTTTTATAAAACTGAAAAGGGAATCCGCTATTATTACGATATTGACAAAAAAGATTATACGGAAGTGCCGGGTCAAAAAGACGTGGTTGTTCTGGACAATATTCGCGATGAAAATACGGTGTGGAAAAACGATGAATCAACCATTGTTGATTTGGGCGACGGGATTTTAAACCTCGAGTTTCACTCGAAAATGAACACCATCGGGCAGGAAATTATTCAGGGAATTAACACCGCCATTGATATGGCCGAGAAGGATTACAATGGGTTGGTGATTTCCAATACCGGCGATAATTTTTCCGCGGGTGCTAATGTGGGACTCATTTTTATGTTTGCCGTGGAGCAGGAATTAGATGAGTTGGAGTTTGCGGTAAGAACCTTCCAAAATACCATGATGCGTGTGCGTTACAGCAGTATTCCGGTGGTGGTGGCGCCGCACCAAATGACGCTGGGAGGCGGTTGCGAATTGGCCATGCACGCCGATAAGGTGGTGGCACATGCCGAGACGTACATCGGGCTGGTGGAGTTTGGCGTCGGATTGATTCCCGGCGGCGGAGGGACTAAAGAGTTTGCGTTGCGATTGAGCGACAGTTTAAAAGACGGCGATGTTCGAATCAATGCGTTTAGAGATAAATTTTTAACCGTGGGTCAGGCTAAAGTGGCCAAATCGGCTCATGAAGGTTTTGAGTTGGGTTACCTGCGCGAGGGCATTGATGAGGTGATTGTGAGTCGTGAACATCAGCTTGCTTACGCCAAGCAGTGCGCGCTGAACATGTACGAAAAAGGATATACAAAGCCGCGATTGCGTAAAGATATAACCGTGTTGGGTAATGAGGCCCTCGGAGCGGTTTACGTAGGGGCGAACAGCATGCTTTCAGGAAACTACATCAGTAAGCACGATCAGCTTATTTCGCAAAAACTGGGCTATGTATTGAGCGGCGGTGATTTGTCAGAACCCACTCAAGTTGACGAGGAATATTTACTCAAGTTGGAACGCAAGGCCTTTTTGGAGCTGTGCATGCAAAAGAAAACGTTGGAGCGTATTCAGAGCCTGTTGAAAACCGGTAAGATATTGAGAAATTGATGGAATAGAACGCGGATGATATAGAACACGGATTAGGCGGATTTAGCGGATGAATACGAATGGTATTAATGAAGTCTGCGCAAATCCGTTTGATCCGTTAAATCCGTGTTCTATCATTTAGGATTATGAAGTTCGGATTGGATCAACATACACGAGATTTAATCAATTCGGTATTTAAAAAATATCCGGAGGTGAAGCAGGTGCTCATTTACGGCTCCCGCGCAAAAGGAAATTACAGAGAAGGCTCTGATATTGATCTTAGTTTGGTCGGAACCGAAATTAGCGACGAAATATTGTCTGCTGTTAAAAACGAACTGTACGAGTTACACACGCCATATTTGTTTGACGTGAATGTGCTCCAAAAAGTTGAATCAGAAG
>PXEK01000164.1 GCA_003564735.1 Cryomorphaceae bacterium | reverse complement strand
TTAACACGTCTTGATCCCGGGGGAACAGATATTTTCAATTCTAGAATGGAGGCCTTTCAGATTTCTCGCAACTCACTCACGGCGTCATTTGTCCACAAAGAAAACCTCACGACAGAAATATTAGTTACTTATGGAATGAATGAAGACTATTCCGCTATAGCATCTATGGAGGTTGACCCGGGCTCCGGGAGTGTATTAGGTGCGCCAACCGTTCGCTACCAAGAAGTACTAACACCCGGTGGTAATTTTGCTCAAATAGATGTACATGACGTAAAAGAGACCCCGCCCATAGGTGTTGCAACCGGGCCGTTCAATTATATTGTATCGGGGGCAATTAACAACATACCCTTTACCGCAAAAATGAATAACAACTTTGATATAGATATGGCGGTGGAAATTTCCCGAACATTTCGAGGTGAATACAATCACATGGTCTATCAAGAACATTTGGGCGGCGCAACATCTCGTGCTTTAATACTTTCTTATTTTGATCCTTTTGATGAAGGGATACCCTATGTTTTGGAATATGATTTTGGTACAAATAACTTGATAAATATGACGTTAACGGAATCAATTTCGCCCGGTGCACCATTCAGTGGCTGGAGTCATTTTCCGGCATCATTTGCTATTTCACCGTCTAATGATCCGGTTTTAACGGCAAATACCTACGATACCCCTCAAGGACTTCCCGTAATCGCCTTTAACGGTATGAATTTAACCGGGGCTTGCCAATTTAACCAACCGGCACCGGGTATTGACGAATTAGTATTGGCAGATGACTATAATCGCGGTATTTCCTATTCGATTATTGGAGCATCACAAGTTTCATTTTCGTCAGAACCCAACCCGCCCATACCTGATTTTAGCTGTAACAATCCGTGCCCCACACCCATAACGGCAAGTATTTCTACTTCCAACTGTTTGGGCGGTACACCTGCGATGCAACTTTCAGCTTCAACGAGTGCCACCAATCCCAATTTTTTGTGGATTCCGGGCGGGCAACAAACACAAAACATAACGGTTACCACACCGGGTACTTATACCGTTATTGTTTCAGAACCGGGTACCGGCTGTAGTGAAACAGCTACATTTCAAGCTGACTTTTTACAAGTCACCGTAACAGTTGATAACGATGAAGAATGTGACGGGATTTGTGATGCACAAGTCACGGCCAATCCCACCGGCGGCACACCGCCTTATACTTACTTGTGGACATTTGGCGGGGCTACCACCCAAACCGTAACCAATTTATGCAACAATTCCGGTTTTGGCCCCCCGGACAACGTAACCGTGACCGATGCCAACGGCTGTACGGTACAAAGTGCACCCGTGAGTATAGGAACCAATCAGCCGGGACCCGGCTTCGAATACACAAACATAAACATTACCGATGTACCCTGTTACGGAGTTTGTGTTGGTGAAATTGATTTCACTCTGAACCCTTTGGCCGGTATTGCCAATTACACATACGGTTGGAATGACGGCTCATCAGCCGCTCCGCTGCGTGATGAGTTGTGTTCAGGCACTTATGATGTAACCGTTACAAATATCGATCCCGCAACCGGTGATCAATGTGCCCTTACGGAGGCTTTCACCATAAATGAAAATGCAGCGAGTACTTGGCATAAATACTCTGAAGATTCAGATTCTACTATTGTTGTAGATATTGAAAGCGATTTAGATGACAATATCTACGTCATGGGTACTTTCTTAAATACCGCTACAATAGAGGATGTGACAATTACCTCAGGAAATGCAGATTCAGGCATGTATGTAGTTAAATACAATGAGTGCGGCAGTTTTCAATGGGTGGCTTTTACGCATTTACAACCTGGAGAAACATTTTACATAACAGCTACAGATATGGAGTTTAGAAATAACGAACTTCATATTCTGTTTTATTCAAGTGATCAGAATGTTGTGGTTACTCCCTCACCACAACTTCAAGTTTGGAACGGGCCTACAAATAATATAGCCAATCAACTTGCTGCACAAACTTTTGAAACCTTACAAGCAGTTGACGGCAATTATGTTTTAGGCAGCATAGTGCCCGGCGGAACGGCAATAAATAATTTACACCCTGTTTTAATTCCCGTTCAACTTCCGGATTATGAGAAACTCACCTCTGTAGAGTTTGTGGAGAAATCCACCGGAGCCATGGTGTATCTGCTCGGCGGACGTGTCGATAATCAAGCTTTTATTGGTGAAATGGAGGTAATTACGATTCCCGGCACACCTCCGATTGATGCTTATGACATCGTGTCCGCCAACCGTACTCCTATCGGAGGTTTAAATACTTTTGAAATTGTCAATGATATCGAATGGTATGATGATGGAACAGGTCAGTCTGTACTGTATGCAACGGGACGATATGAAAATGCCGGTTTTTTTGGCGGTAATTTACCCGCAGCTCCGGGAAACTTTGATGCCTTTGTGGGGGGATTGGACTTTAACGGTACAAATCTCTCTAACGGCTTTATTAATTTAGGGGGCGGTAATTTTTTTAACGATAGTCCTGAGGCGGTCGATGAATCAGAGGGTATTGAAATTGATTATCGCAACTTACCCGGGAGTGATTTTGAAATTTACATAGTGGGAGAGTTTTCGGGAGATTTAGATAATTGGGGGCTGACTGTTAATTCATCAAATCCCGCGGCCTTTATAGCCGGTCACACTTATAACTCCGGCACGAATACTTTAACTTTTGACGGACTTACAGGGATTGAGCCGGCTTCGGCTCCTTATATTCGATCTGTCGCTACCGGAGTAATCATCGATAGAGACTTTGAGAATTTGTATATGGTTGGCGAAGTAGAAACAAGTGCTACAATTCCGGCAATTGAAGAACTCGGCGGTGGCGGTGTTAATTTTGTAGCCAACGGTGGAACAGAAATGTTTGTAATGGAAATTGACAGGTCTTCCATTACGGCAGAGTGGGTTTCTAATTTGTGGTTGGCTGATAATTATGCTTCGGGTGTAGCTGCATTAAACAGAAATGCTTTTGTGCCGGGGTATAGCGAATCCTTTGTAGATTTGAATCCCGCATTTTCACCCAATATGACGACAATTCCTATAAATCCGTCCGGAGTAGCAATTACAGAAATGTTTTTAACACGTATAGGTCCTGATCAGGGTTCGCAAGGCGTATTCAGAAAAAAAGGAAATGATTCGGAATTTGACGAACAAGTTGAGGATAAAAACGACTTGTTAAATCCAAATTTCAGCACAAAGGTTTACCCCAATCCCTCTACCGGAATGGTCAATATAGAATTGAATAGTTCCAATGATGGTGAATGGAGTATTGAAGTGTATAATTCTGCAGGGACTAAAGTATATACTCAATCGGCATTAAATGCCGGACAAAGTACGGTACAGGCTGATTGGTCTAACTTTGCTAAGGGATTATACTTGATTCGCATCATGCAGAACAACAGAATAGAAACACACCGTTTGGTGGTGAATTAACAAATGAACGCAAGAGTACACGAAACAGATGGTGTACTCTTGCGTTTATTTTAATATTATCAAGCAATTGGATGAAATACAGATTACACAATCTAGTTTTTAATATAACTCCCTTACTCGGGTCGGTATTGTTATTTCTGCTTTGCTTTCAAGCCACAGCTCAAATTAACGGCGGAAGAAGTAACTGGTGGTATTTTGCAGATTACAACCTGAATTTCAATGGTGGCATCCCCAATGTGGTAAATAACAGCAATGTTATGATTAACTCTTCACCAATAACCATGTCTGATAAACAAGGGAACTTATTGTTTTACGCTGATCATGATAATATTTATGATGCAAACGGGCAAGCCATGCCCAACGGGAATTTAAATAGACAATTTTCTGCGCAAAGAGGCTTTTTTAGGCTCGTATTGCTCATGCCTTGCAATCCCGGGAAATACATGATATTAGAAGGGAGAGGAGAATTGCGGTACACCATTGTTGATATGTCTTTAAATAATGGCTTGGGGGATGTGCCTCCGGGGGAATTGAATGTAGTAGTGCCCGGTACGGACTCATTAATGTTGGGTATTGCCGCTACGCGGCATGCGAACAATCGCGATTACTGGATTATGACGCGTAAAATGCTTTCAAATAGGTGGGAGGCACGTTTGTTAACCCCCAATGGTATAGATTCCGTTCCTGTTGTGACGAATTTAGGTTTTCCTCAGTTGATTCCGAATGTGATGGAGTCGGGTCAATTCAAATTTAATCATTCCGGCACCCAAATGGCTTTTGCCAATAACCCGGACAATTGTTTTGTAGATTATCATCCCATTCCCTCGTTTAATTGCGGCGCGACTCATCAATTTGAGTTGTATGATTTTGATCGTTCCACGGGGCAACTTTCTAATTATCTGCCGTTGGATATGGACTCTACTTTTTATGTAGGGCATGTTCATCCATGGCCGGTTGGCACAACACTCCCGACTGTTGAATTTTCACCCGATGAGAACATATTATGGTGCTCAACAACAGGGGGTATTATTCAATATGATTTATCTTCCGGTAATCCGGCAGTAATTCCGGGAGCCTGGAATTTATTTTCAAGAGCTCAAAATGTATGGCACAGTGCGGGTCATTTACAAACAGGACCCGATAATAGAATATACTATACGATATATGCTGGCTGGCCTTATTTGGGCGTAATCAATAACCCTAACACTTTCGGCCCCGGCGCAAATATTAATGTGCAAGGTGTTTCTTTACATCGCCAGGGCGGCGGCAGTTATCGCGGCCTACCCAACATGGTCAGCGATGCACTTATTACGCGAAACGGTAAAACCACTCCCCACCAAAACTGCGAGGGTGACAGCTTTCAAGTCACCTTAACAGACACTAATTTTTTAGACAGTGTGTTATTTCAGTTCCCGGGCCAACCGGCGGCAATGGTTAAAACTCGAGACCTGCCGCACAGCACTATGTTTCCGCAACACGGTACCTATCCTTATTATGCCGTAGCCTATTCGGGTTGTGAAGAAGACACCATCTTCGATACCCTTCGCGTTCACCCGCACCCCAACGCTTACCTGGGGCCGGATACCTTGCTTTGTGAAGGCGATACCTTTACCATGAACTTTCAAGATACCACGTTTTCTTACGCGTGGAACACCGGCGATACC
>PXEK01000368.1 GCA_003564735.1 Cryomorphaceae bacterium | reverse complement strand
TTTACAGTTCACGAACCTTTCACCTCTTCTTTCTTGTAAGCCACTCGACTCCACCTGTAGCGTCTGACTTGTCAGCTTTCCGCCTTGTCGACTTTACGTGATCCTGAATGGGGGGGGTGGCTAAACCAAAACCTCCAACTGCTTGTGGCAGTCGGTGTTTTTTTATGCCCTTGAAAATTTCCGATGGAGTTTGGTTTTTTATGACGGGGTGGCGGATTACTTCGTGATCCTGATTTGGGGGGGTGGCTAAACCAAAACCTCCAACTGCCTGCGGCAGTCGGTGTTTTTTTATGCCCTTCAAAAACCCAAACAAGTTTGGTTTTTTTGGGCATAAAAAAACCGAAAAGTGTGCACTTTTCGGTTTTGGTTTGTCGGGGTGGCAGGATTCGAACCTGCGGCCTCCACGTCCCAAACGTGGCGCGATAACCGGGCTACGCTACACCCCGAACAAAATTTCGTTTATTGCTATCTGTTTAGCGGCTGCAAAAGTACATAAGTTTTTATTTCAACCATGCGGTTTTTAAAAAAAATAACGGGTTAATGATAAATACCCAAAAAGCGCACGTTACCGCTTTGCAATCGCAACGCGGGGGCGGGAATTTTTACGGTATTCAGCAGCTTGAACAGTACTTTTACGCCTTTGTGTTTGGTCGGAATTTTGGTGAAATCAATGTCCGGACTCAAATAAAATTGTCGCTCCCTTTCATAAACGGGTAATCGTGTGCCGTTACTGAATTCAGGATTCTCGCTCCCTCCGAGTAAGCCCGTAGCGCTATATCCCGCGGCAATGTTCAACCAATCGGGCAAAAAATTCCAACCGGTAAAGGATTTTATGTTGGCACTCAACCAGTAACTCTGCCCGTTATAATCTTTGGTCATCTCTTCAATAAAGTTACTGCCCAACGTGCCCGGACGATACTGCGCGTAGGTTGTTCGCCTAAAAGAGTATTTGAAAAGTATGCGTTGCTCTTTGTAAGTGAGCTGCTGAGCGGCAAATAATGCCGTGCCGAGGGTGTTGGCGGCTACATCAGCCATAGAAAAGCCCCAACCGTCATAATGCGCATCAAAAAACTCAATGGAGGTTACGGCCAACCAACCGCTAAGCGAACCGTATAATACCGCTTTTTCATTACTCAGACCGGTCATTCGCAAACTCGTGTAGGTAAGGTCGCTCAATAAGTAGGCAGAGTAGGCGTGTCCCACCTTATCCATTTGCAGCCAGTCGCGACTATCGTCAAAAAAATGGAATGAAGTGCGCTCAAAGTCTTTATACCACAATTGATACAAACCCACCATGGTAATTCCGTACCCCGCAGCACCGCCTATGGCCACGGCTCTTAATCGGTTTTTGTGCAGGCTGTCAGGATACAGCTCGTTCATTTGCGAACGGCATTCGGTTCTGACCAAAAAAGAAAGTATGAAAAGGAGAAAAATACTTTTGCTGAGTGTGTTGAGCATAGTTTATTTTTTATCGGCGAAAAAGACGGAGTAGGGTTTGAGCTCCGGTATGGCTTCCATCACAATTTTTATGATGCCCACCAACGGTATAAATACAATCATTCCCGCCACGCCCCAGATCATACTGCCTATAATTACAGAAAGCAATATGGCGAGTGCGTTAATTCGGGTGCTGCGACCCACTAACCACGGGCGCAGTACGTTTTCTTGAAAGAGGTTGGATATCCACAGCAAAAACCAGGTAAGTATGGGGAGGAATATGCCGTCCATGGCTACAAATTGGTAGGTGATGACTATGGCAAAGGCGATGATGGTGCCAATGTAAGGCAGTAGGTTGAGGAGGGCTATAACTATACTGAAAAACAGTATGTAATCAGAGCCTACCGAAAGTAAAATGATAAAGCTCATGATGCCCGTGGCAAGGGTGAACCACAACGAACCCACGAGGAATTGGGTCACCATTTGGCGCACGCGACCAAAAATGGTATTGGCCGAGCGTTTGTAGTTCCCGCCGCCAAACCGCTCTTCAATAAAATCTAACGGCATTTTGCGGTAAATTAAGAACAGGGCGATAAAAACGGGTATCAGGATAACGTTCAATAGTTTATTGCCTATATCGCCCGCAGAGTCAAAAATATATTGAGCTAAATTTTGCGATTGTTTGGCTACGATGGCCTGCCAGTCAGAGTCGATTTCAAAATCGGGATAATATTCTTGTATAGTTTGTGTCAGTGAGGCGATTACGGCTGTTAACCTTTCAGAGAAGTCGGGCAAATTACGCGCAATATTAACAACCTCCAACGTGAGTAAGGTGATAATACCGCCGGCGCCTACCAAGAGTATGAGCATGGCGGCAATGATGGCTAAAAACTCGGGCCACTTTTTACTTACCAAATAGTTCACCACGGGTGAGAGTAGTGCCGCAAACAACACGGCGAGCGATACGGGAATTAATATGCGCCTTCCCACCACCATTAATGCCAATAAAAGTCCTATGGTGCCAAGGACGTAAAAGATTTTTCTAAAGTCTATGCCGGGGGTTGTGTTCATTTATTTATAAAATTAGCGCGCTGTTATGAGTCGCCAAAATTAGGATAATCTTACCATTCAAAACAGGGTTTCGAGGGTTTAGTATACCTCTGTTTTGTATTTTTTTGGTCAGAACCGAAAAACCGGTGGCGATTCATAAAGGTTGAGGGGTTGTTGAGAGCCCTAACTATACCGAACACTTGTGTAAAGTTTTGGAAACGCGGGACAGGAAAGGCCTCAACGAGCAGATTAACCCGGAATACGCGGTATTTTATTGTGGGTCAAACCGGTGTAATAGGTTACTGTAACCATGTGCGGAATTATGAGTACC
Source organism: Cryomorphaceae bacterium (assembly GCA_003564735.1). GTDB lineage: Bacteria > Bacteroidota > Bacteroidia > Flavobacteriales_G > Salibacteraceae > Salibacter. The sequence goes on along the minus strand of PXEK01000368.1, from coordinate 2,327 downwards.
GAGCGAATAAAATAAGGTACATTTGCGAGTGAAATACACATGATACAAAAATAGCGAAGTGCATGAAATTTGACCCAAAAGGATTCGACGCTGACGAACTGATAGATTTATATAAAAAGCTGATTCTACCTCGGTTGATTGAGGAAAAAATGCTCATTTTACTCAGACAAGGAAAAATATCAAAGTGGTTTTCGGGGTATGGTCAGGAAGCCATTTCGGTGAGTGCGGCACACGCAATGGAATCTGACGAATATTTGCTGCCCATGCACAGGAACTTGGGACTTTTCACCACGAGGAACGTGCCGCTGTTCCGTTTGTTTTGTCAGTTTCAAGGTAAAGCTCAAGGATTTACCCAAGGTCGCGACCGTTCATTTCACTTTGGCAGTAAAGAGCATAATATCGTGGGGATGATTTCACACTTGGGGCCGCAACTCGGTGTTGCCGACGGAATTGCCCTTGCCCACAAACTAAAAAACAACAAAAAATCTACCTTGGTGATTACCGGTGACGGGGGCGCCTCTGAAGGTGATTTTCACGAGGCTCTCAACACGGCAGCGGTTTGGGACTTGCCCGTTATTTTTGTGATTGAAAACAATCAGTGGGGTTTATCCACACCCTCACACGAGCAGTTCAGATGTGAATCGTTTACCGATAAAGGTATAGGTTACGGCATAAAAGCGGTTCAAACCGACGGAAACAACATTTTGGAAATGGTCAACACGTTGCGTGAAGCGAGAAACTACACGATTGAAAATCAAGCTCCGATTATTGTGGAGGCCGTAACTTTTAGAATGCGCGGTCACGAAGAGGCATCGGGGACAAAGTACTATCCCGACGGATTACAAGATGAGTGGAGCAAGAAAGACCCCGTAGATAACTTTGAACGTTTCCTCAAGGATGAAAAGATTCTCTCAAAACAGGAAATCGATAACATTCGGGAAGAGGTAAAAGACCGCGTAAAAGTCACTTGGGACAAAGCCGATGTCGAGCCGCAAATTGAGTTTGACCTCAAAAAGGAATTGGCAGATGTTTACGCTCCACACACTCACCAATCCGCACAACCCGGTTCTGAAAAAAGTGAAATGCGCTTTGTGGATGCGCTGAGTGACGGACTCAACGAGGCGATGAAGAAGCATGAGAATTTGGTGTTGATGGGACAGGATATTGCCGATTACGGCGGGGTGTTTAAAATCACCGAAGGTTTTACCGAAAAATACGGCAAAGAACGCGTTCGCAACACCCCTCTTTGTGAGTCGGCGATACTGGGAGCCGGGCTCGGATTAAGTATTAACGGTCACAAAGCGTGTATGGAAATGCAGTTTGCCGATTTTGTTTCAGAGGGAATGACACAAATAGCCAACAATTTGGCCAAAATTCACTGGCGGTGGGGACAAAACGCCGATGTGGTTGTACGTATGCCCACCGGCGCCGGGGTGGGCGCAGGGCCGTTTCACTCTCAATCGAATGAAGCTTGGTTCACCCACGTTCCCGGGTTAAAGGTAGTGTATCCCGCTTTCCCTGAAGATGTAAAAGGCCTTTTGCTATCGGCTTTTGAAGACCCCGGACCGGTGATGTTTTTCGAGCATAAGGCTTTATATCGGAGTCTGACCGGCAATGTACCCAAAGGTTATTACAACATCCCGATAGGTAAGGCAAATATTGTAAACCGCGGCGAAGAGGTAAGCATCATAACCTACGGATCGGGAGTTCACACGGCGTTAGAGGTGGTGAACGAACAAAACATATCCTGCGATGTAATCGACTTGCGCACGTTGCTTCCTTTAGATACCGAAACCATTTTTGAGTCGGTGAAAAAAACGGGAAAGGTTATTATACTTCATGAAGATACGCTTTTTGGGGGCATAGGAGGGGAGATTGCCGCGCAAATTAGCGAGCATTGTTTTGAGTTTTTAGACGGACCCGTAGTGCGGGTGGGCTCATTGGACACCCCGGTACCTTTTGCCGCCAATCTTGAAAAAGGGTTTTTACCCCGCGAACGATTCCAAAAAGCCTTGAGCGATTTGTTGAAGTATTGATTCCGCCAGAAAGCGATGAATAATATTCCGGTGTGTGATAAATGTCACGCCCCGATAGTATCGATGTAACTACTTTTGTAAAAAGACGTTTTAATTGAAAAATAAAGATGATGAAAAGAAAAAGTATATTTAGAGCCTTATCGGTAACCGTTTTATCTATTCTCGCCGGATTTGTAATTTTTTACGGGTGTAGTTCTGATGATGATGACCAACAGCCTCGCGATCCCGATCCCGTGGACAATAATGTGGATGTGGCCATAACGTTTAAAGCCAAAATGGGCGGACAAGAAT
>PXEK01000383.1 GCA_003564735.1 Cryomorphaceae bacterium | reverse complement strand
TTAGTGAACAACCTCCACTTCCATAGGCATTTGCGCCCTAATGCCCTGAAGTTTCTTCACGTCTCTCACTTTTTTGAAATACTTGTGCTCCGGCCCTAAGTAATAATCCAAAACAGATACCTCTGCACCTCCAAAAAGATTGCTGAAGAACTCTTCAAAAGGGTCTTTGGTTTTTGGAAGCTCAGTTTTGGTGTAATCCTCAATTTCGGCCAGTTCCGCAGCCTTGGCAATAGCGTCGTTTAATCCGCCCAATTCATCTACCAAACCTATTTCAATGGCGTTTAATCCTGACCATATACGACCCATTCCAATGGCGTCAACTTCTTCAATACTCAAACCGCGTCCTGTTGACACTCTTTTCAAAAACGTATCATACACACGTTCTACGCTTTGCTCAATCTTTTTACGTTCAAAATCAGTAAGAGGTCGGTTAATACCTTGTGGATCGGCATTTTCATGCGTTTTTACACCGTCAAAAGTTACCCCTATTTTGTTGTTCAAAAAGCCCTGCGCGTTGGGTATAATACCAAAAACACCAATTGAACCCGTAATCGTGGTGGGTTGTGCAAAAATAGCATCTGCGGCAGCCGCGATATAATATCCTCCTGAGGCGGCTAAATCTCCCATGGACACAACCACAGGCTTTACTTCTTTGGCTAATACCGTCTCCCTCCAAATTTCATCAGAAGCCAGAGCGCTACCGCCCGGAGAATTCACACGAAGCACAATGGCTTTAACCGAGCTGTCACTTCGCGCTTTACGCAAGGCTTTTGTGATGGTTTCAGAACCCATCGTTTCAGCACCTTTACTCTTTCCTGTTTCTATGGCACCTTGAGCGTAAATAACGGCAATTTTATTTTTGGCGTTACTGCTTTTATTTGCGGTTAATTCTTTGGTAGCTTGTTTTGAGCGAATAGAGCGGTGATATCTTGAAGCCGTAATATAATTTATATTGCTTTCTTTTTCAACACCCAAGCTGTCCATCAGCTCCTCTAAAAATTCATCGTAGTGTTTTAACTCGTCAACAAATCCCAATTTCATGGCATCATCGGGAGAGTTTACCATAAGGCTGTCTGCAAACAAATTAAGCTTTTCAATGTCGATAGCCTTGGCGTTGCTCACATCACCCATCATTTGTTTGCTGATGGAATTGAGCATGACCAAGGTCTGCTCGCGGTTAGCCTCACTCATATCTTCTCTAATAAAAGGCTCTACCGCACTTTTAAACTTATTATTACCACCTCTAATTACTTGTACATCAACATCTAATTTATCCAGCATACCTTTCAAAAACATAATGGAGGTTCCCAGTCCCTTCCATTCCATATCACCTTCGGGGTACAAGTACACACGGTCTGCGGCCGACGCCAAATAATACCCGCCTTGTGAGTACATATTTGAATAGGCTAAAACCCATTTTCCTGAAGACTCTTTAAACTCCAGGAGTGCATCGCGCAACTCCTTTAAACTTCCCAATCCGCCCGGAAACGACGATAAATCCAGGTAAATCCCCTTAATCTTGTCATCGGTTGCAGCCTTTTCGATGCTTGACAACAAAGTATTTAGGCCGGTACTTCCCGCTTGAGAAAAAGGCCCTAAGTCCAAATCCTCAAATGGATTACGCTCGGCACGATCTACAATCGCTTGATTCAACTTTAAATGCAATACTGACTTATCCTTCACCCTCACTTCTTGCTGAGTGGAAAAAGCGCCTTCCAGGTTGCTAACCAAACCGATAATGGAAATAAAGAAAATTACCATTAAAATCCCCCCCGCGACTATAAAGCCCATTGCGGAGGCGAACATAAATTTAAAAAACTGTTTCATCCTGTTTCGATTAAAGCGGAGATATCCGCGTTGTTAAATTACATTTGCAAAAATAAGCAACACCCATAGCCCACGTGGCATTATTACACTAAAGGTATAAATAACGTATGAGCGGAGCAAACACTGCACTATTATTATTGGGGGGGAACTTAGCTAACCCGGAGCATACTTTTGAACAAGCATTACAGCTTATAAAAAACCGCGTAGGCAAAATCAAAAATAAAAGCAGTTTATATTGGTCAGAACCTTGGGGCTTCGAGGCAGATCACAACTTTTTGAACCAAGTCATTACCGTGAGTACCTCATTGCAAGCTCAACATCTCCTTTCAGAAGTTTTAAATATCGAAGAGAAGATGGGCAGGCAAAGAAATGTTGATGACTCGGGATATCAATCGAGGTTAATCGATATTGATATTCTATTTTTTAATCGTCAAATCATTAACACCGGAAACCTTACCGTGCCGCATCCTGCCTTACACCAAAGAAAGTTCACGTTATTACCGCTTGTAGAGATTGAGCCTGAATTTGAACACCCCGTTTTTAATGAAACGTTGAGTCAACTCATCAAAAAATGTGAGGATAAGACAGCGGTATGGAAGAAATAAAGTACGATTTCATAGCCGTAGAAGGCATCATTGGTACAGGTAAAACTACATTTGTGGAAAAACTTTGTGCCGATATTGGCGGGACCCCGGTTTTAGAGCAATTTTCTGAAAACCCTTTTTTACCGCTCTTTTACGAAGACCCCAAGCGACATGCTTTTACCTTGGAAACCTCCTTTTTAACCGATCGTTACACGCAAATGAAAGAGAAACTCAGCACCACCCAACTTTTTCCGCCCTGTGTGAGTGATTATATTCTTGAAAAAAGTAGCCTGTTCGCTCAGGTAAACCTCACAAACCAAGAGCTCCATCTATTCCGGAAAATAGTATCGCTTATGATGGATAGCCTGCCCAAGCCCGATCTCGTATTCTATTTGTATAAAGAGCCCGCTAAGGCTAAAGAACAAATTTTAATGAGAGGAAGACCCTACGAAAAAAATATTGAAATTTCATATTTAGAGTCGGTTCAACACGCATACATGAATTTTTTCAAGCAAAACACCTTGCAAAAAACAGTTGTGGTGGATACTACAAACTTAGATTTTGTTCAAAACCCCTCGCATTATGAATACTTACAAAATTTGCTTCGGGCAAATTATAAAAGTGGGATAACGAGAATTATTCCGGAATTTACACATGGTAATTAAAAAAATTACATTTTTGCAAGTCAAACTGTAATAGCATACATTTGCACGACCTTAAATTGATTAAAGAGATTTTATACACAGCAAATTACTTAAATATGAAAACGAAAACTGCAAAAAACGTTTCCCTTATTGCGATTGCTTCCATCGGGGTTATGGCGTGTAACCCATTAAACAAAATGTCTAAAAAGGCTGAGGAAGTGAATTACACCGTTACTCCTAACCCCATTGAGATGCATGGCGATAGCGTGGAGATTACCGTTAAAGGTAGTTACCCCGCAAAATATTTCCATAAAAAAGCGGTGGTGGATATCAAGCCCACCTTTTACGCTGACGGCAACGGTGTTTTAGATTTTGAAACCATTACGCTGGTAGGCCAAGATGCCGAAGGAGAAGGTAGAAAAGTAAATTACGATAAAGGCGGCTCATTCACTTATGTTACTAAGGTTCCTTATACTGACGACATTCAGTTTGGTGAAGTAAAAGCCAAGGTTATAGGTAAGTTTAAATCAAAAGAAAAAGAACTTACTGAGGTGAAGGTAGCTGATGGTACAATCATTACTCCAAATTTAGTTCACCCCGACGATAAACCTATTTTGGGCAGTGATGAATTTTCACGCATTACTACAGATGTGCACAAAGCTGAAATCCACTACTTAATTAACAGCGCTTATGTAAGACCTGCTGAACTTCGCGACAGTGATGTTTCTGAAATGTTTGGAGCCGTAAAAGAAAAATCGAAAGATGAAAAATACAGTTTCAAAAAACTTACTGTGAGTGCTTACGCTTCTCCCGACGGTGAAATCTCATTCAATGAGAGCTTAGCTGATGATCGTGCAAAATCTGCCGGTGATGCCGTTAAGCGTCAATTAAACCGCAACCGTGTAAAAATCGAAAATGAAGCTGATTTTTACAACCTTGTAGGGAAAGGTGAAGATTGGGACGGCTTTAAAGCAGCTATGCAGGCGTCAGACATCGAAGACAAAAACTTAATCATTCGAGTTTTGGAAATGTATGATGACAAGCAAAAACGCGAAGAAGAAATCAAAAACTTAGCCGAAACGTACGAAGTGTTAAAAGATAAAATTCTTCCCGGTTTAAGAAGATCTCAACTGGCTCTTTCTATTGATAAGGTAGGTAAAACAGATGAGCAAATTTCTGAATTGGCAGCCAATAACCCTTCAGAACTTAATGTAGAGGAATTGCTTTACGCCGCTACATTAACTGATGACATGAACGCTAAATTTGATATCTATCAAAGTGTTGTAAAGGTATTTCCCGATGATTGGAGAGGCTACAACAACAGTGGTTATATAAAGCTAATGCAAAACGATTTAACAGCGGCCAAGAATCACTTTAATCAAGCTGAGGCTAAAGCACAAGGAAATCCGGTTATTATGAATAATCTTGGTGTAATTGCACGTTTAGAAGGAGATCGTGCTAAAGCGGCTGAATACTACTCAAAGGCATCAGGCGCCGGTGATGAGGTGAATTACAACATGGGTATTTTAAACATCTTGGACGGTGACTATTCTTCAGCCACTTCTAATCTGTCAGGGTTTAAAACCCTTAATACAGCTTTGGCCCAGATTCTCAACGGCCAGTCTGAACAAGCATTAAAAACAATCGATGCAAGTGATGATAAAACCGCGGCAAAGGCATATTACTTAAAAGCTATCTCAGGAGCTCGTTCTAACAACAAAGAGTTGATGATGAACAACCTAAAAACAGCTGTGAGTAAAGACCCCGCGTTGAAAGACCGTGCTAAGAAGGATGCAGAGTTCTTGAACTTTGATCTCTCTACACTTTAAAAACAAAAACCGAACCGGGCAAGCTGCGGTTTGCCCGGTCTTTTAATTTAACTATGAAACTTTTATTCGTTACATGCACTATTCTCCTTGGTGTTGCAGGGTTTAGCTCTTGTACTACAAAGTGCTACAACTGTCGCGACTTTGTGACCATAGAAGTTGACGGTGAGGAAATAGAAACGAATAATTTTTTTGAGGAAAATACGTGTAAAAACAGTAGAAAAGAGGTTTTGGAGCTTGACGGCTATGTTTGCGCTCCACAACGTTGATTTGACATACACGG
>PXEK01000267.1 GCA_003564735.1 Cryomorphaceae bacterium | reverse complement strand
GATAAGGATTTGGATGTATTTCTTATTTTGTTTTCTAACGGGCAAGTTTTGAAAGCGCGTCTTTCAGATTACCCAAAACTAAAAAATGCTACTAAGGAAGAGTTGGACGATTGGAGGCTGATTAAAAAAGGGATAGGTATTAGGTGGGATTCTTTGGATGAAGACATATCTATTAAAGGATTCATTAAAGATGTCGCGTTAAAAAACACTCTTAGAAATCTGACAAGTGAAACGGGTGATCGTGTTGTACCGGTTTAATACCGGTACAATTCACAAGCGTGCCTATACTTAAAGAAGAAAAACCAAATTTTAAATATCAAGCGGCATCAAGATACGGGCCATTTCTATCAAGAAATGGACCCCGTTACTCTTTTCATGAATTCGTTGAGGGCATCTTTTTGTGATTTGCCGTCGGCAATCATTTTTTGCACCTCAAGGGCTCCGTAAAGGTTACTTAAAATCTCGCCCATAACATCCAATTCTTCTTCTTTAATTCCGGGAGCTTCTGCTAAGTCTTCCAACACGGTGATGGTCTCTTCGATGTAATCGCTGTCGTGTTTTTCAATAAATTTTGTGGCGTGTTTAATTATAGGTACTCTCATATCATTTATATTTTATGCCGCAAAAGTACGGAGCACCGGTGCAGCTGTATAAAATTCCCTATTATTTAATGCTATAATATTATAAGGCGGTATGCTGTCGCACGAGTATTCCGTTCAGTAGAGGTTTAATTCTCTGTAAACGCTATTCTTGTGCCTTTTCCTATTTTGTATGTTTGACTAAAACCCGCATTCACCTCTACTACATATTGAGCGTCACCTTCGCTCGGTAGTGAAGCTTCAGAGAATGGCTGTGCGTTTTCTTGAATACTCACAATTTCAAAGTTTGCATCCACGTAAATGATGTCCAAAGCGATTCGGGTGTTTTTCATCCAAAATGAGCGAGGCGCGGGGCGCGGGAAAATAAAAATCATTCCTTGGTCGTCTTCCATTCTACTGCGATCCATGAGTCCGCGCTGAATTTCATAAGGTTTTCTACTCACTTCAACATCAATATGTTTGATGGTGTCGCCTTGTTCAGATATAAACCACAAGTCACCTTCTTTGGTAAAAGGAATTTCGTTGAATTGGCGTTTGTGCAGGTTCCTACTGTCTATTCGTTTCGACTTTTGGGTAGTCCACAACGCCGGACTAAAAGTCCACGCCAATAAACCCAAGAAAATTATTCCCACACCTATAAGTACCGGCTTTTTGTGTCTCATTTTCACTTATCGTTATCAGGATTTCGGTATTCCTCGTTTTTCTTTTTATCTGTAAACCACTTGTTGTCGGTTAAATCAATATCTGCCATTCGTTCGCTCGGGTCAAGTTCTATCACCTCAATATCTTTTAAGGCAAATGGAACGGTCACACTAAATTCGGGATGTGTCCAAGGCTGCGCAGGTTGTAACAACCGTGGAGTACCATCTTCTGCCGGCTTATTACCTCTCATGAGTGTAAGCGGCACGTAAACGGTGTGCTTTTCACCGTTTTTCAGTGTGACCACTATATCTAAAGGCATGGGCATGTCTCCGATTTTGTGTATTTCAATTTGGGTTTCATTTCGGTTTCCCTGCACGTCTGCAATTGCATAATTGATGTGATTGGTGCTGTAAATCCAATGCTCAAAATACCAAGCTAAATCCAACCCGCTCTCTTTTTCCATTACACGTTGAAAATCCACGGGAGTGGGGTGCTTAAACTTATATTCGTTATAATATCGGAGCATACCCTTGTCAAAAGTTTCTTGACCTATGATATAACTGAGCTGGTGCAGCGTTACCGAACCTTTAGAGTAGGCGTTAATACCGTAGGCTATGTTGGTGTTGTAAAAATCTGCAGGTAAACTCATTGGCTCTTCCCAGTCTTGCCCCGCCATAAACCGAACGTTGCGATACGATCTCGCCAGAGGGTTAAGGCCATCTTCGTCATACAAATCGTGCATAATCATGGCCTCGGCGTAACTCGTAAAGCCTTCATCCATCCAAGCGTATTTTGATTCGTTGGTAGCAATAACGCCGTAGTACCAGTTGTGAAAAGCTTCATGTGCTATAAGTCCCACTTTACCTTTTTCTTTCCCGTGTCCTAGAATCATGGTACACATGGGGTATTCCATACCACCGTCACCGCCTTGAATCACACTGAATTCGGGGTAGGGGTATTTGCCGAAACGTTGGTTCATCATCGAGAATAACGAAACCACTTTGGGCTGAATATCTCTCCATTGTTGTGCCAGGGTATCGGTTTGATAAAAAAAGCGAAGCAGGGGTCCGTCGGGAACTTGAATAGAATCGTGAACGTAATCAGGGTCGGCAGCCCAGGCAAAGTCGTGTACATTTTCAGCCACATATCGGTGGGTTGTGAGGTTATCTTTTTTTGTTTTTTCGGTCAGAACCCCCGTCGAAGCTACCACATAGCGCTCATCCAGGGTGATGCTAACATCAAACGTTCCAAAGATTCCGTAGAACTCGCGTCCCACGTACGGATTGGCGTGCCAGCCTTGAAAATCGTACTGACAGGCCTTTGGGTACCACTGTGTCATGGTGTATTCAATGCCTTCTTGATTGTGCCTGCCGGTTCTTCTGATTTGTACGGGGACTTGCGCGTTAAACTTCATGTCAAATTGAGCTTCTTCTCCCGGCATGATGGGTTGGGGTAAATCTACCTCCAATATGGTGCCTTCAATATTGTATTTGCAGTCGAGATTATTCATTTTTAAAGACTCTATCTCCTGAAAACCTATTTCATTTTCTTTGAGTTTGGATATACGGTCTTTTACTCTTCGGTCGGGATCTTTGATCGTTCTTGAGCGCACATCCATTTTACTGCCGGGCTGGAAGGCGTTCAGGTAAAGATGATAAAACATTTTGTTCAATGTATCCGGCGAGTTATTGGTGTATTTTAATGTTTGTGTTCCGCTAAATCGGTGATTATCGGTATTGAGTTTCACATCCATTTTGTAATTCACGCTCTGTTGCCAAGGGGTTTGCGAAAAACCGTTTGAGACTATAAATAACGATAAAAGTGTAACTGTAAAAATTTTGGACATCTGTACTTCTGTTAATGATGAATTTAGTTTTGCGAAGATAGCGGTTTTGGTTCTGACCAAAAATAAACCGTTTTTAAAAATTAGGTTTGAGCAGGTATTTCGAGTAAAAGTTATCGATGATTTTTACGGCTTCCTCGGGCTCATCCACAAGGTGAAATATATCCAGGTCTTCTTCATTTATGTTGCCGGCCTCCAATACGCGTTGCTTCATCCAGTCAATGAGCCCGGCCCAGTATTCCTTGCCCACCATAACAATAGGGAAATTGCCGATTTTGTGTGTTTGTATGAGGGTGAGGGCTTCAAACAGCTCATCAAGTGTGCCGTAGCCGCCGGGGAGAACGATAAAACCTTGTGAGTATTTGACAAACATGAGTTTACGAACGAAAAAGTAATCAAATTCTATATATTTATCGGTATCGATGTAAGGGTTCGAGCTTTGTTCAAAGGGCAGGTCAATACCCAAACCTACCGATTTTCCGTTGCCTTGTCGGGCTCCTTTATTTCCCGCTTCCATAATTCCCGGTCCGCCTCCTGTGATAATGCCGTAGCCTTGGTAGGTGAGTTGACGTGCAATTTCCTGAGCCAGCAAATAGTTGGGGTCGTCGTGTTGGGTTCGTGCCGATCCGAATATACTTACGCACGGACCTATACGTCCCAGAGTTTCAAAGCCGCGCACAATTTCGCCCATGACTTTAAAAACTTGCCAACTGTCGGCAGATTTAATTTCGTTCCACGTTTTGGCTTCAAAGGCTTTTTTTATTTTGTCTTCTTTTTTCATAGTCTTATTTTTTGGCGTTTACGGCTTTTCTAACGCTGCCGTGTTTTTGTAGCAGCCGGGCGGCGGTTTCTTTATCAATCCCAAGCGCTTTTTGCACCATTTGGGTACCGCGTTCGAGCAGTTTATTGTTGCTCAGGTGCATGTCAACCATTCTGTTGTCTTCAACCCGTCCCATTTTAATCATGAGAGAGGTGGAAATCATGTTAAGTATCATTTTTTGAGCCGTACCGCTTTTCATTCGTGTGCTTCCCGTAACGAACTCGGGACCTACATTAACTTCAATCGGGAATTCAGCAGCTTTCCCTATGGGTGACCCCGGATTGCAGGTTATGCATCCCGTTGTAAGTTGTTCGGTTCTCGATTTTTCGATGGCGCCCAAAACGTAAGGTGTGGTTCCCGAAGCGGCTATTCCTATTACCGAATCGGCGGGTGAAATATCATAAGCTTGTAGATCTTTCCACCCCAAATCTTTGTCGTCTTCGGCGAATTCTTGTGCTTTGCGTATGGCGGCGTCTCCACCGGCAATGAGCCCGATAACCAAATCGTGCGGCACACCGAAGGTGGGCGGACATTCAGAGGCGTCCAAAATGCCTAATCTACCACTGGTTCCCGCGCCTAAGTAAAATAACCGACCTCCCGCTAACATTTTATCGGCAATGGCATTCACCGCTGCCTCAATCGCGGGAAGTACTTGCTCAACGGCCAAGGCTACTTTTTGATCCTCTTTATTGATGTTTGTCAATAACTCTGATGTGCTCATTTTTTCTAACCCGCGGTGGAGGGATTCACTCTCGGTAATTTTTTTCATAGGGTTTTACTTATGAGGTCGTAATGCTTTTTAAATCAAAATTTCCGGGTTCACCGGTAGTTTTATCTGCAGCCTTTGTGTTTTGCCTTAAAACCGGCGAAGGCTCAGCAGTACACTGCTGAGCCTTTAAGTTCCGGTTGTATGTTGATGTTGTCAGTATATTAAAGGGAAATCTTCAGGGCGCGCTTCTCTCATGATGTTGTAGGCTTCATCAAAGATATCGTCAACCTGCGGTTTTGAAAAGTAGTCGCCGTCTGTACCGTAAGCCGGTCTATGGTCTTTTGCCGTTAGGGTAGTGGGTTCGGCATCCAAAGCGTAATAGCCTTTTTGTTCTTGCAATACCTTTTGCAAGATGTATGCTGATGCACCGCCGGGTACGTCTTCATCCACTATCAAAAGTCGGTTAGTTTTTTGTAACGACTGTGCGATAACCGCACCGTTATCAAACGGCAACAGCGTTTGGACGTCAATAACCTCGGCCGAGATTCCTACCGCTGCAAGTTC
>PXEK01000090.1 GCA_003564735.1 Cryomorphaceae bacterium | reverse complement strand
TTAATCACTTGAGCATCACCCCAAGCGGAAATATTTTGGTAGGGAGATGCGATATTTTCCCATTGCCTCCGGTAATTTGCACCGGCGCGAACAGTTCCCTGAAAGTGCCCTGTGTTTGCGGGATTAATATCTAAGGGAGAGTTCATAAATTGGGAAAACGTGCCATCGGTTTGTGCATGGCTCATTAAGGGCACAAACAAAACTGTTAAAGCTATAGTGAGGGTAAAGTTTTTCATATGTTGTTTCGTCATGTGTGTGTTGTTTATCGGATGAGATTTACCTCGCCTTTAATAACTTCTTGGTAACAGCTCAGATAGGTGATTCTAGCAAAATACACAAAAAGACCGGGGTCTAGGCGTCTTCCCTTAAAAGTTCCGTCCCAACCGTTATCTTGTGAAAAGCTTTCAAATATTTTTTGTCCGTGACGGTTGTATACAAAGAATTGTAAATCGGTAATTCCGTTTCCTCGCACGAACAATACGTCATTTACGCCGTCGCCATTGGGCGAGAAAGCTTCGGGTACTCCGGCATAGTATTCTTTTCGTACCAACAATCTCACACTGTCGGTGCTGGTGCATCCGTTTTTATTGGTATGTGTCACGTAGTAGAATTGATTTTCTTTGGGTGAAACAGTCACGGTTTGACAGTTAGTACAATTGATGTCAACATCGGGAGTCCATTTGAAGGTGGATCGTGCACCGCCGTCTCCCAAAGCTCTGAGCCTTGCAGAGCGATCGATGAGGATTTCTCGCTTGTTTTCGTCAAACCCTTCACCCGTGTTGGGGTCAACAATTTCAACGCGCGGGTAATCCATTACATAGATAAACCCTTGTTTAATTTCAGCATCAGTACCAAAGTCGTTGATGACCTCCAGGGTTACATCAAACCTTCCGGTGTCGCTGTAACAAACAATGGGTTCGGGGTCACGACTTGTGGTGTAAGGCGCATCGGCACCGGGGAATGTCCAGAATGTGGAATCAGGGTTTAGGTTTCGCGTTCTGTTTGTGAATTGAATACACGTACCTTTACATATGCTGTCTCGTTCTACGGTGAAATCCACTTGCGGCGGCATACAACTGTCCACACGCATAAAACCTGCTACTGATTTTGAATCGCTTCCCACCGAGTTGGTGACTCTCAATGTGACTCTAAAGAGTCCGGGATTGGGGTAGCAGATGTTTTGCGGATTTTGTTGATTAGAAATAGTGGAGTCGGCTCCTTCAAATTCCCATTCCCAAAGTAAACCCGCGCCCGTCATATTATCACTTAAGTCTTGAAAACCGACGCAGGTTCCCGGGCAAATGTCTCTATTATCCCCAATAACATCAAAATCTGCGGTTGGCGGCGGGCAAGCTTCAACTTCAATGTAATTTATAAACGTGGTATCGTACGTGCCGAGGCTGTCAGTAACCTGTAGTGTAACATTGTATTGTCCCACAGCACTGTAGGTTACGATAGGGTTTGTGCTTGTTGATGTACCCGGGTTACCACCGGGGAAGGTCCACTCAATACTTTGAACCGGTGCAGAGCCGGGGATGGTCATATCCTCAAAAGTTGTGGCTTGTCCCGCACAAAGTGTGCGCGGATTTGCCGTGATAGCCAAACTTGGAGGGTCGCAAGGGATAATGGTTACCGGCCATTGAAAAACGTCTTGATTTATTCCGTCCGTAACCTGAAGTTCAAAGGTGTACGTTCCGGGATTTCCTGCTGTGAAGTTAACCGTTGATGGACCGTTCACGGTTTGAACTCCGGCAGCTCCGCCGTTAAAATTCCATTGGTAGTTGCCTATAGCCGCGTTAGTCAGCGCCTCGAAGGTAACTTGGTCACCCGGACAGAAAAATGTAGGAAGGGGGTCGGGGGCAATAACTTCGGCTTCGACCACATCGGGAAGAGCAATACGTATATCATCAACAGAAAAGGAGGGGTAAAAAGGAGCAGCATTTGTATTGTCAAAAACATACCGGAAACCCAAGTAAATATTGGCCATGTTCGCCATTTGATTACCATTATAAGTGGTAGAATCCCATGCGTTAGTAGTGTTACTTAAAGCGGTTGTGAAATCTCCCGGGTTCAACTGTTGCCAAGTTCCGCCGGGACCATCCTTAACCCAAACTTGAGCTTCAGCATCCGTGGCAGAATTTAAAAACCAGAAGTTTAATTCAACCCCGGGATTCGCCAGTGAACTAACGCCTGTAGCAATTTCCGTAAAATAACTCTCACCGTTCGTAGTGCTGCCATCAACATGGGCACTTTGGAAAGGCGGATTGTAGGAATTACCTGCGTTACTTGTTATGTGCAAATAGTTGGATTGGGGAGCACTGTTGATTCCCCCCGGTTGATTAGGAATGTCATTAATGGTGTTTCCCATGACAATGGTCGGACCTTGACCGTAATCGTCATTGATTACCCAGTAATTATTTCCGCCGCTGCCCACAGCGCCTTGATCCATGGTGTTGAGACTTACTCCCGGGGCACCTCCTTCAAAGTCTTCAAAATACAATTGGGCTTGAACGGGGCTAAACATTCCCGTTAACAGGCAAGCCAGCACAATAATTCGTTTTTCGATTGATATCATACGTTAAAATCTGATTAACATTGAGGGCAAATTAAATTCATTCTAATTAGATAACAAATTAGAAAAGCGTAAAATTACAAATTCTTTTTTCATTCTCGTTTCGATTACGCCCTGTTTTTTTATTTTTTCCTGTCATTTACTTATCAATAGTAGGGGGTAAGTTGTTGCTAAATAGTATCTTTAACCTTGTTGTTGAGTTGGGTTAAAAATTTAACGGTGTCTTTATTATCTGCAAAGTCGGTTAATTCGGGTTGTTGACTTTTTCCAAAAGGAACATCTCCTTTGGATATGATGCACTGCAAGTCATCCTTTTTTTGCTGTAATTCCTTTAAAACGTTGTCAAAGTGGTCATAATACTGAATGTTGATTACCCCGGTGGGCGCATGTAAATCGTCGGTCTCTCTCAAAATAACAAAGTTGTTATCGAGTAAACCTTTTTCGTCATTCAATAAGTACAACGTGCGGTTATATTCATAGTTGTTCATGTACTTTTTATTCTCCGTCAAAAACCCGAAGTCGGTAGCAGCTTCAAAAAACCGACTCGTTTCAAAGCCGGCGGGAGCGTAAATTTTAGAAACGTTACGGCATCCCAGGCCAAAGTAGGTGAATATGTCCATACCCAAGTGCTGTAAATCTTCGAAAGTCTCCTCTCCGTTTAATACGGCCACACTTGTTCGGTTGCTTCTAATAACGTGAGGGTATTTCCCAAAATAGTATTCAAAATAACGGGCAGAATTGTCACTCCCGGTTGCTATTACCGCATCAATATCGCGAAACCGCATATGCTCATCAAGTTGAATTCGATCCTTAAAACGCGGTTCAATTTTTGTGAGTATTTCCATGAAGAACGGGATGAGTAGCGCATCTTTTGAGGATAATTTTCCGTGAACCCGGTTACCTGTCAACAAGGTTACAAATATATCGTGAAAACCAACCATAGGTATATTACCCGCTAGAATAAGTCCTACATTTAAACCACCTTCAGATTCTATTTCGGGGTAGTTTTGTGCCATGGATTCAATTTTCTCGCGTTTGAGAACATTACCCCAATCGACAACGGCTTTATTCGTAAATTCACGAGTAAACCAGCCGTTTTTATGAAAAGCCGAAGTAGCCGTGCGTTCGTAATTTTTTGCGAAGGAGTTGTTTACATTCATAACAACATCACTCATAATGCTACCTAACTCGGCAAAAGCTTTTATTTTGTCGTTAATGGTCATGTCGGTTTTGGCTTTAAATTTGCACACGTAACACGGCAGTGCAATATTAAAAAATTATTAGTTAATTCTTTCGGCTCTATGAAATATCTGTTTTTTTTGGTTTTTATCGCGATTTCTACAAGTACCTTCGGGCAGGACTTAACTGAAGTTGCCAAGGAAATTACAGATTTAAGAAAAACCACGGTTTATACCGATAACCATGATGAACGCATGGCCCTGACAGATTCGCTGGTTTCCAAATTCAAAGATTTTTTGACAATGCCGGGCAGTTACGACTATAACTTTGAAGGTTTAGAGTTCACGGGCGTCCTTACATCGCCCGATAAATCCTTCAAGATGATTACTTGGAACACTCCCATGCCTAACAATACGTATCGATATCATCTGTTCATTCAACATAAAAATGAGGAGTTCACTTACCTTTATGCGGTTTCGGGGTCGGGCGACAGGCCTATTACCAAAACACTTTCCGCAGCAGATTGGTTGGGCGCGTTGTACTATGAAATCATACCTTTTAAACATGACAAAAAGCAGTATTATATGGTGCTGGGGTGGGACGGAAACAATAGATTCACTACCCGTAAAGTGGCCGATATTCTTCATTTCAACAAACAGGGAAAACCGGTATTTGGTGCGCCCGTGTTTATAAAAGAAGCCGGGGAAATGATGAACAGACTTATCCTTGAATTTAAGAAAGACGCTTCCGTCTCATTAAAGTATGATGAAAAACAGAACCGAATTGTGTTCAATAAACTTCAACCTTTAAATGAAGATATGGAAGGCATTTACCGGTTTTATGTCCCCA
Organism: Cryomorphaceae bacterium; assembly: GCA_003564735.1. Taxonomy (GTDB): domain Bacteria; phylum Bacteroidota; class Bacteroidia; order Flavobacteriales_G; family Salibacteraceae; genus Salibacter. The sequence goes on along the minus strand of PXEK01000090.1, from coordinate 582 downwards.
ACTTGGAGTTTGATGCCTACAACTTGAGCAAAAACGGACAGTGGGAATTTGAAGACAACGTACAGGTCATTATAAAGACCGAAAAAATTTTTAACGATCCCCGCAATATTGAAGAACCTGTCGAAAAACCGGGTAATAAAAAAAGGTAGCATAGGGTAGCGTGATTTTCTCGTTTTAAATTCAAAGCTCCACTGTTCCGATTAGCGAGAAGTAATAGAACCAAAACACTCAAATTCTTGTGGTATTACAAGTCTTTTTCAGATATGGACAACCCTAAAATTACCGAAATCGTTTTCACCCGCTTACATTACTGAAAATTAACTTTAGCTTCATAAAAAAAGTATACGCTTAATACACGCATAGCGCCCGGTCTAAAAAAGTTTGTTTATTTCGCGACGTATTTCAAAACCATAAAAATAAAACACATCATGTCAGCAGTTCACAATTACAGTGCAGGTCCGTGCATTTTACCCCAAGAAGTGTTTCAAGAAGCATCTCAAGCCGTACTCAACTTTAATAACTCGGGACTTTCCCTTTTGGAGATGAGTCATCGCAGTGCCGATTTTGTGGCCGTTATGGAAG
>PXEK01000387.1 GCA_003564735.1 Cryomorphaceae bacterium | reverse complement strand
ATTGAGGGTAAGGGGCGACACGACCCTTGTGTTGTGCCGCGCGCCGTGCCTATTGTCGAGGCAATGGCTGCCCTTACGGCTCTTGATATGTTGTTGTTGAATCAAACCACTCTGTTAAAATGATGCGCACACTTCTTTTTATTTTAATGTTACTTACTGTATCGGTTTTGCAGTCTCAAAATGAAGACCTTTACAGTATTGTGAATACAGGCGACTTCGATGAAGGATTTACGTTGGTGGCCGATGAATCAGGAGGTTATTTAATAGCGGGTAGCACGGGAACAACCCAACCCGGAGGTTCAACGGTTTACGTTGTAAAGCTTGACGATTTGGGCGATTACCAATGGAGTTTGAGTTTTGTTACCGACGGTGCATCCCGTATTAACGACGGTATTCAAACCGCATCGGGAGATTTTATTTTAGCGGGTTACTCTCATACTGCCTCCGGAATTCCCTCCGGATTGGTCATGCGAGTGAGTGCCGAGGGTGAGCATTTATGGACAGAGTATTATGGAAGTCCCACACTGCCGGATTTTATTAATTCCGTTTCTCCGGCATCGAGTTTTAGCTCGGGGTATGTGCTTGTGGGGGAGCAAGGTAGGTCAAGCGGATACTCAGATGCATGGATATTTAGAATTGGAGAAAACGGGAATGTGGTGGAAAACTATTTAGACGGTGGTGCTCGAAATGATGGCTTTACAAGTATTGATGTTCAAACCGGGTTTTATGCCGTGGGCGGTTTCACGAAGTCCTTGTCGCCCGATTCTCTCAAAACCGCTTGTTACCTCAAGTATTACAATTTTGAGTTTGACGAGGTGGGTACCTACATTTTCAATCAGGGTACAACGTGTAAAATAAGAGATACGCGCTTCATTGGTGATCAGGCAGAGGCTGGAATAGCGGCTGATTGGGAACGAAACGATTCCGTTTTTGCGCTCGCCGCAAAGTATGATCGTTCGCAAGGTATGCAGTGGGAGCTCGTTTCAGATAGCGTCCAAAACTCATGGAGTCAACTGCGTCGAGACGGAACATTTGGCGGTATTTGGGCGGGCGAAATATTTAACGAGTTCGGACGACGTGAAATGGCCTATCAATCCGTCGAAACGTTTAACGGTATTGTGGATACTTTGGCGCTTCTTTCATCGGAGCATGATTACCGAGTGGGCGGACTCCACGTTGATGACAGTACGGTTACCATGGCAGGTACACGTTTTGAGAACGGTCAAGGTATGGGCGATCTTTTCTTGGTCAGAACCCGAAAAAATGCTGCGTTCAATCCTGCAGATTCACTGTATTTAATCGACGACAATATTTCAATCGTGACCACCGTTGAAAAAGCGAAATTTGCCGTACAAACCGATGATTATAAACTGTATCCCAATCCCGCAACAGAGTATATCACCCTTGAAGGTTTGAGTTCATCCCATGCCGAGTTGAGAATTCTGGATGTGACGGGCAGCGTTCTAAGAGTTGAACGTTTGACCGCGACCGGGGCAAACTATCAATTGAATATTAATCAACTGCCCGCCGGTATGTATCACTTGCAGATTATAGAATCAGGACAAAACCAACAACGCGTAACGGTAAAATCTTTTGTAAAACAACGATAATTCATGAGTGAGAAAAAGGAAAAGAAGAAACTCCCGCTGCACATTCAAATCATTATAGGTTTAGTTTTGGGAGCCGGGTGGGCCGTACTTTCGAGTGCTTTAGGGTGGAGTTCCTTTACAATGAATTGGATTGCCCCCTGGGGTGAAATTTTCATTAATCTCCTTAAGCTTATCGCCGTACCACTCGTTTTATTTACGATCATTCAAGGTATTACCGGGCTCAGCGATATTACGGGCTTGGGTCGGCTGGGAGCAAAAACCATAGGGGCTTATCTGTTTACCACTTTAATGGCCATAGGGGTAGGGTTATTGTTGGTCAATGTTATAAAGCCGGGCACACTGGGCGCTGATGAACAGCGAATCGTAAATAGATTGAGTTATGAACTCTGGGCGAATGAGAATGATATTGCCGTAAAGGATGATAAGCAGTTCCTGCAAAAACCCGAGTATCAAAAATATCTTCGTGAAGCGGAACAAAAAAATCTCGAGCTTCAAACCGATGAAGATGTCCGGCGTAAAAAACAAAAAGCTGCCAAACAAAAAGATGAGAGTCCGTTACAATTCATCGTGGATATGGTTCCCGATAATATTTTCCTCAGTTTCAATGAGAGCTTGATGCTTCAAGTGATCTTTTTCGCCATATTCTTTGGGGTTACCATAGTTTATTTGCCGCGCGAGCGGGTAAAAACGGTGGTGAGCTTTGTAAGTGGTGCCAGCGACATATTTATCAAAATGGTGGAAATTGTGATGAAAGGAGCCCCGTTTTTTGTTTTTGCTTTATTGGCGGGCAAACTTTCAGAAATGGCCGGAGACGAGCCACGGCGCGTATTGGATATTTTTGAGGCCCTAGGCTGGTACTCACTTGTTGTGGTAATTGGCTTGGCTGCGATGATTTTTATAGTGTACCCTTTGATTACTGTTATGGTAGTGAAGGAATTGAGTTACAAAGACTTTTTTAAAGCCATGAGTGCCGCGCAGTTTTTGGCTTTTTCCAGTTCATCATCTGCCGCTACACTGCCCGTAACCATGAAATGCGTGAACGAAAACCTAAAGGTGAGGGAGGAGGTTACCGGTTTCGTTTTACCCATCGGGGCGACGATTAACATGGACGGCACCAGCCTGTACCAAGCCATCGCCGTGATTTTCTTGGCGCAGTTCCATTTTGTCGATTTGGACTTTGTTCAACAACTCACCATTATTTTAACCGCTACATTGGCTTCAATAGGGTCGGCGGCTGTACCCAGTGCCGGAATTATAATGCTTATTGTGGTGTTGGAATCAGTAGGTCTCAATCCCGCGTGGATTGCCATTATTTTTCCTATTGACCGTATTTTGGATATGTGCAGAACCGTGGTGAACGTTACGGGTGACGCCGCAGTATCTTCCATTATTGCGAAATCTGAAGGTAAAATGGATTATGCGGTAGAAACTGCCGGACAAGAGCAATAGTATTTGTCCAAACTCGACTCGTCTATTCAGTTGTTACCAAGGCAATCGTACAAAATGTCATATCTCCGTTTTTTTATTTTCAGAACCCTGACATTCATGAGGTATTTTACGCCTCTGATACAGGGTTCTGATTATCAATGTAAAAAAAGCATGTGTGTTTGACTTTCCTAATCTGTGAAAATGGCGAATTGATGAACTCTCGCGTTACATAGGTGTATTGAGTGTAAATACGCGAATTTTCATTGGTCATTATGGCAGTTACCACGGCACGGCACAGCCTTTGAATAGGGAACGTTAATAATGTAAAAAACTTTTTTGACCATGAGTAAAGGTACAATTAACGTTCAAACCGAGAACATTTTCCCCATTATCAAGAAGTTCTTATATTCTGATAATGAGATATTTTTAAGAGAGTTGGTTTCTAACGCAGTTGACGCGGTTTCCAAACTTAAAACCTTAAAGAAAATTGGCGAATACGACGGTAAAACCGACGATTTACAAGTTGAAGTAAAACTAGATGAGAAGGCGGGTACACTTTCAGTGAGTGATAACGGTGTGGGAATGACAGAGGAGGAAGTGCAAAAGTATTTGAATGACATCGCCTTTTCGGGTGCGGAGGAGTTCCTGAAAAAATATGACGATAAAGCCAAGGATAGCGGAATCATAGGTCACTTTGGATTAGGATTTTATTCTGCATTTATGGTAGCCAAAAAAGTGGAAGTGGTAACCAAATCTTTCACGGGCACTGATGCCGTAAAATGGACTTGTGAAGGGAACCCCGAGTACAATCTTGAATCGGCTGAACGTAAAGAGGTAGGTACAGACGTAATTCTACATATTGCCGACGACTCAAAAGAGTTTTTAGAGGAAAACCGATTGAGCGGCATACTTGACAAGTATTGTAAGTTTTTACCTGTTTCCATTAAGTTTGGAACAAAAACAGTCAAAGAAGATCATCCCGACGGTAAAAAAGATGATGACGGAAATGTTGAGCAAGTAGATAAAGAGGTTGACAATATTGTAAATAACCCCAATCCGGCCTGGAAGAAAGCTCCGGCAGATTTAGAAGCCGACGATTACAAAAACTTTTACAGAGAGCTGTATCCCACTACCTTTGAGGAGCCCTTATTCCATATTCACCTCAACGTTGATTATCCCTTTAACCTCACCGGTATATTGTACTTCCCGAAACTGAAAAACAACATTCAGGTTCAAAAAGATAAAATACAACTATATTCAAACCAAGTTTTTATAACAGATTCGGTTGAAAACATCGTACCGGAGTTCTTAACCTTATTGCACGGCGTTATTGATTCTCCCGATATACCACTCAATGTTTCTCGATCGTATCTTCAAGAAGATGCGGCGGTGCGAAAAATTTCGGGTCACATCACCAAAAAGGTGGCCGACAAATTGGCTTCCATGTTTAAGAATGACCGTAAAGACTTCGAGGTGAAGTGGGATGATATTAAAGTATTCATTGAGTATGGAATGCTCACAGAGGAAAAGTTTTTCGATAAAATGAGAAAAGCATTTCTACTTAAAAATGTTGACGGAGAACACTTTACTCTTGATGAGTACAAAGAAAAGATTCAGGAAAAACAAAAAGACAAGAACGATCAAATCATTCACCTGTACGCTTCAGATGTAAAAGAGCAAGACGGCTTTATTGAAGCGGCTAAAAACAGAGGCTACGATGTGCTTCTTTTAGAAACGCCGCTCACAGGTCACTTTATTCAGCATTTAGAGTCGAAATTGGAAAACGTAAAGTTCACGAGAGTGGATGGCGATACCATCGACAAGTTGATTGAAAAAGAAGACGCGCCCGAAAGCAATCTTACCGATGAGCAAAAGAAAACCATTGAGCCGGTGATTGAAGATGTGGCGGGTAAAGACAAATTTCAGGTGAGGTTTGAGAGTATGACCGAAAATGATGACCCCATGGTGATTACGCGTCCCGAGTTTATTCGCCGAATGAAAGAACAGCAGGAAGTTGGCGGTGGCGGCTTTGGTATGGGGAATATGCCCGAGATGCTCAACTTGGTGGTGAATTCGAATCACCCGCTGATTAGCAAAATCTTGACCGAGCAAGACGCCGATAAACGCAAAAACTTGGTGAAACAAACGGTTGATTTAGCTAT
>PXEK01000303.1 GCA_003564735.1 Cryomorphaceae bacterium | reverse complement strand
TAAGGCTTATTGCTCGTTTACGATAGCTAGCTCTTGTAGCATCATCTACCCTGCGAAAATCTTCTTTTTCCATGACGCAAATATACAACATATTTATGAATATATTACCGTCAAGTTAATAGTTTAGTTTTTCGGAATTTGTTGTGCGAATATGTACCTTCGCCACATGTGCTATCATTTTAAACAAACAAAATCCCCGGGCGAAGTAGAGGAGCGGTTCCAAGCTGAATTTAAGGGTGTTGAGAATTATACGCCTACCGTTTATAACGCTTTTACGCATCCTCATTGTGCAGTGATCACCAACAATAAGCCTCGGCAATTACAATTATTTTCTTGGGGGTTGATTCCGCATTGGGCCAAAGATTCAAGCATTGCCAAATACACCCTCAACGCTCGAATAGAAACGCTGCATGAAAAGCCGTCATTCAAAAGTTCAATCAAAAACAGATGTATTATTCCGGCTACCGGTTTCTACGAGTGGCAACACCTAGATGCCAAAGGAAAAAACAAAAGAAAGTACGAGTTGCGTATCAATGAGGGGGAACTCTTCGCCTTTGCCGGTTTGTGGAGTGAAAACGTGAATCGAGAGACGGGTGAAATTCGACAAACGTTTACCATAATCACCACCGCCGCGAATGAACTAATGAGCAAAATTCACAACACCAAAAAACGTATGCCGACTATTTTATCGCCGGGAACAGAGCGGGATTGGCTGCAAGGTGGCGATTATGTTTTGGGGAATGATTACATAACTGCTCTATAAATTTTGGGATCTTTTGTGGAGTCCTCGCTAAAATTCTCTCCTCTGTCTCACCGCGCCGGCGTATTTTGGTTCTGACCAAAAATAAGAAAATGTAAATTAATCCCGTTCGGCTTTTTACCTTTGTGGCTAAACATATTCACGCAAAAATTGCTCATTTCACAAATACAAACCCATGAATCAAAAATCATTTCAGTTTTTACAAGATTACTTGAACACGCCCTCACCCACAGGTTTTGAATCTAAAGGTCAGCAAAAATGGCTGGATTATATTAAGCCCTACATAGATACGCATTTTGTGGATCCTTACGGCTCAGCGGTGGGCGTGATTAATCCCGAGGCTGATTTTAAGGTGGTGATTGAAGCACACGCCGATGAAATCAGCTGGTTTGTTCATTATATTTCAGATGACGGCTTTATTTACGTAAAGCGAAACGGCGGCAGCGATCACATGATTGCCCCCTCAAAACGCGTGGATATTCACACCGAGAAAGGACCGGTAAAGGCTATTTTCGGTTGGCCGGCCATTCACACACGCAAGAAAAAAGAGCAGTACCCCAAGGTGGAAAACATTTTTATCGATTGCGGGGCAAAATCGAAGAAAGAGGTTGAAGAGCTGGGGATTCACGTGGGCTGCGTGATTACCTATGAAGATGAGTTCATGGTACTAAATAACGATTATTACGTATGCCGCGCTTTAGATAACCGCATTGGCGGGTTTATGATTGCCGAGGTGGCACGCAAACTCAAGGAGGAAAACATCAAATTGCCTTTCGGGCTGTACATTACCAACGCCGTGCAGGAGGAAATAGGTACCCGCGGTGCCGAAATGCTTGTGGAGCGCATCAAGCCGGATGTGGCCATTGTAACTGATGTTTGCCACGACACGCAAACGCCTTTGATTGACAAAAAGAATGAGGGCGACTTAGCCGTGGGTAAAGGGCCCGTATTGAGTTACGCCCCGGCTGTGCAGAATAATTTATTGAAGTTGATTCAAAAAACGGCTCGTGATAACAAGATTGACTTTCAGCGATTGGCGGCGTCCGGTGCAACGGGAACAGATACCGATTCGTTCGCTTACGGTAACGGTGGCGTAGTTTCGGCGTTGATTTCACTGCCTTTGCGCTACATGCACACCACGGTGGAAATGGTGCACAAAAACGATGTGCAGCACGTGATTAATTTGATTTTTAAGACGTTGCAAAATATCGAAAATAATCACGATTTCAGCTATTTGAAATAAAAGCAGATAACCGCGGGGTGTTTAGCTCCGCGGTTTTTTTTTGGTCAGAACCTTAATTCCATCCGCAAATCGGGTTCTGATTATAATAATGAACACAACAACATGAAAGGGTACACCATTAGAGTTTATGCCATTATTGAACATCGCGACGGGATTATACTGAGTGACGAATGTGTAGGCGATGTGTTTTTTACCAAATTCCCGGGGGGCGGACACGAGTGGGGGGAGGGCATTGCCGATACGGTTGTTCGCGAGTTGCGCGAGGAGATGAATGTGGAGGTGCAAACTATGGAACACTTTTACACCACGGATTTTTTCGTCACCTCAAAGTTTGATACCGAAAAACAGGTGGTGAGTGTTTATTATCGAGTAAAGCTCAAAAATCCTGAAATGCTGCCTCTTGCCCAAAAACCCTTCGATTTTGATACCGATTTGCACAAGGAAGAATCTTTTCGTTGTGTTCCCTACACCCAACTCACCCCCGAAACAGTTACGTTTCCTATAGATCAAAGAGTAGTGGAGATGTTGAAAAACGAATGGAAAGGGTGACGTGCTACTTAATTTTCATTGGTGAAGAGTTTGGTACTTCCTCTAAAGTACTCGTAAAGCCAAATATTCATCAAAATAAGAAGCAACCCGTAAAAGGTGTCTTCAACCGGAATGGTGACCATTCTCAAGCCCACAAAGTGCAGCTCGTTATACCAAACCACTTCTTCTTCTATTCCCGTGCCGGTGAGAATACCATTGATGAGAAAGAATCCCAACAGTGCAACGGTGTATGCGCGATATGCCTTACCCTGCCATTTTGGTTTGAGTTTAAACTCTAAAAACGCCAAAAACGCCGTGAGGAAAACGAAAGTCCAAAAAGTGTACAGCAGGTTATAGTAAAAAATGGAAAGGGTAATGCCCAGCGACATTAAAATGTAGTTAATGTTGGAGGCGTGTTTGTCAAAGAATCGGTTTTTGGGCCAAAAGTAATTGAGCACCACATAAATAAAAACGCAAGCGTAGGGCACGGTAATAAAAAACAGGTATTCACCAAGCGGTAAACCCGCCAGCTCGATGCCGCTGAGGTATTTGGGGTTAAAACCCCACACGCCAATATCTGTAAAAATGATATCCCAAACGACAAAAAAGGTACCCACAATGAAAATGGCTTTAAACAGAGCCGGCCAAGTTTTGTAATAGGCTATTCGCGGTTCAAAACTTCGAATGAACGGAATAGAAATCGTAAAGGAATTGAGAATAAGGTAAAGCCACTTGGTTTCCATCATAAGGCTCGTTGTTTTTTGAGGTTGTGTTTGCGGTAGGCATCTTTAATATACCTCGCGGCTACAACGAGCATCCCAAAAGATTCTCCGTCTTCTTTACCCTTGTGCTTGTGATGATTGTGGTGCGCCATAATCAGAGCCTTAAAATAAGGGTGCTTTACTTTTTTAAACCACTTGAAACGCTTGTGAATGAGTACGTCGTGTACTAAAAAGTAGCAAATGCCGTAGAGCAGAATTCCCAATCCCACAAATACGCGCCAGTCGTTACCGGCCATCATTCCAAACATGATGAACAACCATGAGGGAACGGCGAAAATGAGAAAAAACACGTCGTTTTTTTCAAAAAAGCCCGGTTCGGTTTGGTGGTGATCTTTGTGAAAATACCACATGAAGCCGTGCATCACAAATTTGTGGGTGAACCACGCCATGAATTCCATAAAAAAGAAAGTAGCTATCACGATGGATGTATTCAACAGGTATTCCATATCAATGTATTGTGTGTCCTAAGACTATAAAAAACAAGGCGAATATCACATAAACCCAAAGTCCGCTTTTATTGTTGCGTGAAACGGGGATATATTGGTAGGCTAAGTGCATGATTAACGCAATAACCCACCAAGCCATGTAGTTTTGAACGGGAATTTTATTTTGAGGCCAATACCAAAAATTCAAATCGCCCGCCAAGGGTTCAATAAACGAATCCAAAAGGACCATTAATGTAGCGGCCACAAGCGCTTTTATAACCTTGACAGACAAAAATTGTTCGACGATGGCTGCGGTTGCGATGACCAATATCAACCAATTTACACCGATTAAAAACGGCGTGCCTTTCCATTGCGGCCCCAGTGCCTCTCCATAACTGTACTCACCGAACACCACTCCCGTAGCCACTCCCAAAACTTCTACGAAAAAACCGCTGAGGTATATTGCACCGGCGTATAAATACCAACTTTTGGTCTTGTTTTCGTGATTCCAAATTAGTAAACCTAAGGTGATTATCAGATTTATTGGTGTGAGTTGTTGAAACATCTCGGCGTGTGAACTACTCAAACCAAAAATGCCCACGGTATGCAGTACCACAATGATAAATAAACTTACGACTAATTTATAGCGTTGTAGGGTTTCTAAAATATTCATGGAATGGTTTTTCGGCAATATTATTCCGTTTCCGTTTTTGGCTGCTTATTCAAAATATCGGTTTGTACTTTGATGGAAGCCTCGTGAATAAGGTCGAGAAATGTTTCGGTAAAACGCTCACTCAGCCCTGATTTTTCTCCAAACGGAATTCGGGTGTCCAATATTTCTTTCCATCGCTCCAGTTGAAGGATGGTCACGTGGTTGTCTCGTTTGTACGCTCCTATTTCTTCAACGATTTTCATTCGTTTTGCGAGTTTACTCAAAATTTCAGCGTCGAGTGCGTCTATTTCACTGCGCAATTCTTCCAAACTCGCATTGAACGCTTTGGAATTACCTGTCTTCTTTCTTATTTGAAGCAGAGAAAGTATCTCGTCAAGTTGCTTTGGTGTCACTTGCTGTGCGGCATCACTCCAAGCCTCGTCCGGGGTGGGGTGGGTTTCAATCATCAATCCGTCAAATTCCAAATCGAGCGACTTTTGCGCTACGTCAAATATTTTGTAGCGGTCGCCGGTGATATGGCTGGGATCGGTGATGAGGGGTAAGTCCGGAATTTGAGTTTTCAATTTGATCGGAATTTCCCAATTGGGCGTATTGCGGTAATTTCCCCCAACGGTTGAAAATCCCCGGTGAATCGCGCCCAAATCGTCAACGCCGGCTTTAGCGATACGTTCCAAGGCACCCATCCACAAGCCCAAATCGGGATTGATCGGGTTTTTTACCAAAACGGGAACTTTTGTGCCGCGAAGTGCATCGGCAATTTCTTGAACGGCAAACGGACTCACCGTGGTGCGTG